>CAZOWU010000196.1:0-4137 GCA_964583735.1 uncultured Halobacteriales archaeon
GGTCCGGGCGGTCACGACCGGACCGGACGCGGCCGGGGCGGCCACGGCTGCTACCCTCGCCCGTGGCCGGTAGACCTATTCTTCCAGGGTCGTACCCCAGCGCATGGTGGCTGCCCGCGCACTCGTCGCGGCGCTTGTGGTCGGTCTCGCGCTCGCCACGGCCGTCGTCCCCGCGGCGGGGACCGTCCCCAGCGGCGAGTCACAGACGGGTGATGCCCAGACCATCGTCGTCACCCAGGAGTTCCGGCTCACGCCCGAGCGGCCGGGAGCCGTCGACGTCCGGTGGGAGTTCGATATCCCGTCGTCGGTCTCGGCAGTCCGCCCGCAGGTCCCGGCGGACGCGGAGCACGTCCGCACCGACGGGTTCACCCCCGGCGCCGGCCGCGGCTACGAGTGGGACGGCACGACAGAGACGCCGTCGCTGACGTTCACCGTCCCCGTCAACGAGACCCGCGACGTGCGCGGCCCCGAGGGGAGCGACGGCGAATTCGTCTTCGTCGACACCGGCGACTGGGCCATCGCCCGAAACGACGGCGTCCCCTTCGGATACACCTACCGCGGGGACACCGACATCACCATCCAGCAGCGAAACGCCACGGCCGGGCCCGGCGTCGCCGGTCGGTCGATGGTCTTCCTGGGTGCCCACGAGGAGTACACCCGCTCGGCCCACGGCCAGCGGTTCCGGCTGGTCGTCCCCGCGGCCGCCGACCTGGCAGTCCCCCGTGAAACCATCTTCGACAGCCTGACCGCGGCCTCGGACACACTGCGGGTGGGCGACCGGGACCCACAGGTCCTGATGATCGCCGCCCCGACGACCGTCGGCTGGGGGGTGGAGGGCCTCCAGCGCGGCGACCGCGATTTGTACGTCACCGCCGACGAGCGCGTCGACACCGCAGACAACACCTGGCTCCACGAGTACGTCCACACCCGCCAGCGGTTCAATCTGACCGCGGAGACGACCTGGCTTGCGGAGGCGACCGCCCAGTACTACGCCGCAGAGCTGACCCTCCGGCAGAACCGTACCAACTTCCGTGACTTCGCTGCCCTCCTCCGCCGGGGGACCGACAGCCGCGTTTCCGGCGCAGTGCTCGCGAACCCGGCGACGTGGTCGACCGCCAACTACCACGTCGGCGCGCTGGTAGCCGGCGACTTGGACCGACGGACCCGCCTCACGACGGACAGTTCGAACACTTTCCAGTCGGTGTTCCGACGGCTCAACGAGCGGTCGAGGGCCGCCTCGGGTCAGGATTTCCTCCGACTGGTCCGCGAGGAGGGGAGTGATACCGTGGCGGAGCGGGCCCGCCGGTACACCACGACGACGGAGCGGCCAGCCGTCTGGTCGGCCACCGAACACGGCGAGGCCTTCGGCCCGCTCCCGGCGAGCGTGCGGTACACCATCGACGGGCTCGCCGTCCGTGGCCCCTACCGCAACGGGAGCTTGCCGGCCTCTGGCACAGTCCGGGTCGTGACCGGCGAGTCCCTCGAGGTGAACGCGACCGCGACGAACGTCGGCGACCGCACTGGTGAGTACAACCTCACCCTGACCCGGGACGGCCGGGTCGTCGACTACGCGACCGGCGACCTCGACCCAGACGGGACCGCCGCAGTTCCGGTCGCGGCATCCTTCGGGGAGCCCGGGAGGTACACACTGGCGGTCGAGGGGTCACGCCGGACCGTCGAGGTGCGGCGGCCGGCCACCCTCACCGTTTCGGGGCTCGCTGTCGACCCCGCCCGGGTCGACCCGGGCGAGTCCGCGACCGTGACCGCGACCGTCCGCAATGGCGCCGACCGCCCCGGACAGCGAACCCTGACTGTCGCCCGTGGTGGGACAACCGTCGATAGCCGCACCCTCCATCTGGACGGTGACGGCGAGCGAACGGTCTCGGTGCGGGTCCGGATACCGGAGGGGAGCCACCGGATCACCGCCGGCGACCGGTCGGCGACCGTCACCGGAAGCGACGGCGAGACGACGGCCGGCGACCGCGGGAGTGCCGCCACGAGAGTCGGCGACACCACGCCCGGTGGCGCCACGCCCGGGCTCGGAATCCCCGGCGCTCTCCTGGCGTTCGCTGCCGTCCTGGCGCTGGCCCGCGCGTTCGCGTTCGGCCGCTAACCCGCGTCGAGCAGCGTCGCCACCCGGTCGAGCAGCGTCCCCGCGTCCGGCGCAAAGAGTGTGACCAGCGGCTCCTTCGCGCCACCCTCCCCCACGGCGGCGACGGGGGTCCCGTCGGTTTCGGTGACGGCAGCCTCGACACCTCGACGGGTGGCGACCGCGTCGCTACCGTCCACGTACTCCCCGCGGTCGTACCCGACGACCGACCCGTCCAGGTCCGCGAGCGCCGCCTCGACGTCGGCGTCGTACCGGCAGTTCGCGGCGAATCGGAGGTCGGCGTCGGCTTCCCGGGCCGAAAGCAGCGCGCCGGCGACGTGGGTCGATGCACCGAAGCGGACGCCGCGTGGGGAGGCGACGCCGTCGCGCGTCCGGGTGATCCGCCCCTCGACGGCCGCACACTCCCCTTCGGTCTCGGCGTACGGCGTCGCGCCGGCGACGGTCATCCCGACCTCCGGGACCAGCGGCGAGACGTCGCGCTCGCGGATGTTCCGGAGGACCCACTCGACGCGCTCGGCGGTGGGCTGGCGGGCCGCACGGTCCCGGAGGGCAACCGTGTGGTGGACGGCTCCCGGGCCTTCACCGACCCCGAGGTTGTACCGGACCGCCCGGGCGAGCAGGTCGACGCCGCTCCGGACCGCCGCCGGCAGGTCGTCGCCGTGGGCCAGGCGCGTCGCGATGGCCGAGGAGAGCGTACAGCCCGAGCCGTGGGTGGCTGCCGTGTCGACCCGCGCGTGGCGCAGCGTCTCGACGGTCTCGGCGGTCACGAGCACGTCGACAACGTCCTCGCTCTCGAGGTGGCCGCCCTTGACGAGAGCCGCGTCGGCGCCAGCCCCGACCAGGTCCTCGCCGGCAGCGGTGGCGCTCTCGGGGTCGGTCACCTCGCGACCGGTCAGCACCTCTGCCTCGTCGACGTTCGGCGTCACGAGCGTCGACTCGGCGAGGAGGCCCTCGTAGGCGTCCTCTGCCGCCGGCTCCAGCAGGCGGTCGCCGCTGGCGGCGACCATCACGGGGTCGACTACTGCCGGACAGTCCAGGCCGGCAACCCAGTCGGCCACCAGGTCCACGACGGGCGCGGTGGCGAGCATCCCAGTCTTGACTGCTGCCACGTCGAAATCCTCGACGACCGCGGTGGCCTGGGCGTCGACCTCCTCGACCGGCAGGACGTGGGTGCTCTCGACGCCCGTCGTGTTCTGTGCGGTGACGCTCGTGACGACGCTGGTACCGAACCCGCCGCCGGCCTCGATGGTCTTGAGGTCGGCCTGTAACCCTGCGCCCCCGCCGGAGTCGCTGCCGGCGACGGTGCAGACAACCGGCGGGACGACGGGTGCTGCCTCCCGTGTCATGGCCGGACGTACGACCCGGACCTACAAATCCGTAGTGGGACACGCCAGCCCGGGACTGCCGTACCCGTACTGGCCGGCGGTGTCGACCATCTCTCCACCTCTCCGTTTATTTTGAACGAATATGAACAACAATAGCGAATTTTTCGATACACTTATACAGCAATGGGCTGAAAAATACTGCGAAGGGACACCAGAACCCATGGAAAACAAATGAACGGCGAATCAGAGCGGGTGACCGAGGGAGACGAGCAGTACGGAGCCATCGAGACGGGTGACGGCGACACGGTCATCTACGACCGAGCCAACGGGCAGGCCTGGGTCCAGTCCTCCCACACCGTCGAGATCGAGGCCTGATACTGCCGGCTGTTCGTCTGTGAAGAATCACGCCATCTCGGGGTGGCAAGTCTCTTCACGAAGGGACAGCCGCCAGTACGAGTCGCCGTCCGGCTCGGTCCGGTGACGACCCCCCGACCGAACGGGACCGCTGGCGACCTTTTATTTCTACTCGGGCCGAGGAGCCGGTCGAGATGGTCCCCAGATGACGGCGATACAGACGGAGAATCTCACGAAACGCTTCGGTAGCCTGACGGCCGTCGACGACCTCGACCTGACGGTCGCGGAGGGCGAGGTGTTCGGCTTTCTGGGCCCCAACGGCGCGGGCAAGTCGACGACGATCAACGT
>CAZOWU010000197.1:0-4110 GCA_964583735.1 uncultured Halobacteriales archaeon
GCTCCCGTCAACGCGAAGGTCGCGCTCGGCAAGCGCCTCCACGAGATCGAAAACGAAATCACCGGGGAGACGACCGCGGCGTTCGAGCCGGCTATCGACTACGTAGTGACGAAGATCCCGCGGTGGCCAGTCGAGAAGTTCCGGGACGTCGAGTTCGAACTCGGCCCCGCGATGAAGTCGACGGGGGAGGCGATGGCGATCGGGCGGACCTTCGAGGAGTCACTGCTGAAGGCGCTGCGCTCGACGGAGTACGACCCTGCGGTCGACTGGAGCGAGGTGAGCGACGAGGAGCTCGAATCTGCGTACCTGGAGCGGCCCACTCCTGCCCGCCCCTACGCCATGTTCGAGGCCTTCGAGCGGGGCTCCGACGTGGAGACGGTCTCGGCGCTGACGGAGATCCGCGAGTGGTACGTCGAGCGGTACAAGCGGGTCGCCGAGGCCGCGGAGGCCGCGAGCGACGGCGAGTTCCAGACCGCCGCCGACGCCGGCTTCACCGACCACGAGATCACCGCTCTCTCGGGCGGGGACTTCGCAGACACCCACGCCTCCTGGCTGCCCGACCGGCTGCTCGACGAGCGCGGCGCCGTCGAGGGTGACGCGGTCGAGGCCGACGGGGGGTCCGCGACGGACGTGAGCGGACCCTCGTCGGACCCACGGTCCGACGGCGGAGCCGTCACCGAGCCGCCCGCCGTCGATACTGTCGACGAGGCCACGACCGACCGCGACTTCAAACTGGTCGACACCTGTGCCGGCGAATTCGCCGCCACGACACCCTACTACTACTCCACCCGGGACCCGATTTCGGAGCTCAACCGGGACGAGTTGCAGGTCGACCGCGACGTCGAGAGCGCCGTGGTCGTCGGCGGCGGGCCGATCCGGATCGGGCAGGGTGTGGAGTTCGACTACTGCTCCGTACACGCCGTGCGCGCACTGGAGGAGCTGGGGATCGACGCCCACGTCGTCAACAACAACCCCGAGACGGTCTCGACTGACTACGACACCTCGGATGGCCTCTTCTTCGAGCCGATCACCGCCGAGGAGGTCGCGGACGTCATCGAGGCAACCGACGCCGACGGCGTGATGGTCCAGTTTGGCGGGCAGACGTCGGTGGACATCGGCCACCCGCTGGAACAGGAACTCGACCGCCGCGACCTCGACTGTGAGGTCCTCGGCACCTCGGTCGACGCGATGGACCTGGCGGAGGACCGCGACCGGTTCAACCGCCTGATGGACGACCTTGGCATCTCGCAGGCAGAGGGAGGCTCCGCGACCAGCGAGGCGGAAGCCCTAGAGCTCGCCCACGGGATCGGCTATCCGGTGCTCGTCCGCCCGAGCTACGTGCTGGGCGGGCGCGCGATGGACGTGGTGTACAACGACGAGGACCTCGAGACGTACATCGAGGAGGCGATCCTCGTCGACGAGTTCCTCGCCGACGCCGTGGAACTCGACGTCGACGCTGTCGCCGACGAGGACGACATCCTGGTCGGCGGCGTGATGGAACACGTCGAGACCGCGGGCGTCCACTCGGGGGACTCCGCGTGCATGATCCCGCCCCGCTCGGGGGAGATCAGGGAGGTGATGCCCCGGATCCGCACGGTCGTCGAGGACATCGCCGACGCGCTCGACACGGTCGGGCTGTTGAACGTCCAGCTCGCGGTCAAGGACGGAGAGGTGTACGTGCTGGAGGCGAACCCCCGCTCCTCCCGCACCGTTCCGTTTATTGCGAAGACGACTGGCGTCCCGCTGGCGAAGATCGCCGCGAAGGTGATGGCCGGGGCGTCGCTCGACGACCTCGACTACGAGGAGCAGATCCCCGAGCAGGTCTCGGTCAAGGAGGTCGTTCTCCCCTTCGACCGGCTGCCCGGCTCGGACCCGCGCCTCGGTCCGGAGATGAAGTCGACGGGCGAGGTGATGGGTACCGCCGGCTCCTTCGGAAAGGCCTACCAGAAGGCCCAGATGTGTGTCGGCAAGCCAATCCCACTAGCGGGGACTGCGGTCGTCGACCTGCCGGTGCCGGGCTACGAGGAACACCTCGAGGTGCTCGATTTCGACGACTTCGAATCCACCGAGGCGATCAAACAGGCCGTCCGCGACGGCGAGGTCGACATTGTCATTTCGCGGGACCGGGAGGTACTCGAAGTCTGTGTCGAGGAGACGGTCACCTACTTCTCGACCATCGAAAGTGCCGAGGCCGCGCTGGAGGCGACCAACTCCGCCGACCAGCCGATGGCCATCCAGGATATCGGCGAGCGCCCCAAGACCCAGCGCGAGTGGGGCGAGTAGGGCTGCCCACCGCTGACCCAAGCGTTTCGGTGTACCGATCCGGGCAGTAGCTTTTTTACTGGTCGTCGTCTCCGGTAAAAACGAGACGGCCACGATTGATGTCGGACACTGATAGCTACCTGACGTTCGCGCCGCTGTCCGAACGCCCCGGGGTCGAGGTCATCGACCGCATCGAGCGGCGACGGTACCGGCTGCACACTCCCGAGGCGGTGTCGCCGGCTGTGGCCGACACCGAGAGCTTCCAGTTCCCGGTCGGGCGGGCGGTCAGCCTGGAAACCTCGGAGCTGGTCCTTCCGCGGGTCGTCGGCGTCTACGCCCGTGACGCGGCGGGGACAATGGTCGCCGAGGTCGAACACCTCGACCAGGCCTCGCTCCCAGAGGGGCGGTACACCCTCGAACTTTCGACGCAGATCAAGACCTACATCGAGGTCGAGGGCGCCGTCGACATCGCTGCGGACATCACACAGACCAGGATCGACTTCGGCTCGCCGACGACAGTCCTGATCGGAGCGCGCTCGCGACACCGTCGACCCGCGACGACGCTGACGACGACCGAGGACCCCCGCGACGTCATGCGGGCCATCGAAACCTTCGGCTCGGGGCTCAAGACGACTACCCCGGAACGCTCGTACCCGACGATGCGGGGCCACCCCCCAGCAGTCGAGGTTGGCGACGAACTCGACATCCCGCCGGCCATCCAGCCACCCGACACCGGCGTCCGGATCGAGGTGCCCGTCGACCTCTCCTACGTCCTCCCTACCGCCCCGCTCGCGTACTACCTCGGGGCCGAGGTCGTCCCTGGGTCGGTGCCCCGGCTGACCACCGACGACGGCTTCGTCTACCCCTTGACCGGACCGGAGGGGTTCGAGGCCGAGGTCGAGCGGGCGCTCAAGCAGGTCTTCTTCCTCGACTGCGTGACCCGCACCGAAGGGTACTACGACATCGACCTCCACGAGCGGGCGGCAATCGAGGGGCTCGTCGACCTCGATTTCGCGGCGCTGTACGACCAGCCGCTGGCCGCCCAGCTCGAAGCATACCTCGACGTCCCCTACGAGCTCGTCGCCGAGCACGTCCCGGAGTGGCGGCTGACTGCCCAGGCCGAGCCGGCGGCCACGAGCGTCGAGCAGCTCCCCTTCGTGGTCGACGACCTCGCCGTGGTCCGGACGACCGACGCGCCCGGCACGACGACGGTGGAGGCGGTCGGCATCGCCGACGGCGGACAGGAGTACCCGCGGGGCCCCGGGGCCGCGACGGCCGAGGCCGACGCCGGGACCTTCACCCGGTCAGCCGAGGACTCGACCGCCTCGTCGACGTCCGAGTCGTCATACGTCACCCTGGGGTCGACAGACACGCTCGGGCAGGCCTGGATCGGCGACGGCGTGCCCGTCGGCGCGAGCAAGCTGACGGCAACCGCCTTCGAGAACCGCTTCGACCGGGAGAAAACTGACGGCGACATCGCGATTACCATCGTCCAGAACGACGCCCGGATGGACGAGGAGCGCGACATCGTCGACGACGTGTACGGCAGCCGCGAGAAACTCCCCTTCGAGGTGGACGTCCGCCGGGACCTGACCGTCGCGGAACTCCGTGAGACTCTTCAGGACCGCACGGACTTCTTCCACTACATCGGCCACACCGACGAGGAAGGATTCGAGTGTGCCGACGGGAAACTCGACGCCGAGACGCTCGAGCAAAACGGCGTCGGTGCCTTCCTGCTGAACTCGTGCAATTCCTACGGGCAGGGGCTGGGGCTCATCGAATCCGGCGCTATCGGCGGGATCGTCACGCTGAACGATGTAGTCAACGACAAAGCGGTGAAGATCGGGG
>CAZOWU010000198.1:0-4087 GCA_964583735.1 uncultured Halobacteriales archaeon
ACCTCGCGGCGGGCGTCGCTCCCCAGGTGCTTGACCTCCTCGTCTCTGACGTGGACGTGATACCCACGGCTCCCGGAGAAGACGACTGTGAGTTCCTCGAAGCCGAAGTCGTCCTCGAGGAAGTCGAGCAGCCGGTACAGCGCGTCCTTGCACTTTGCGAGCATCTCGGCGTAGGAGTCACCTGGCTCCGCGCTGGGGAGGTGGTCGGCGTCGAGGTCGAAGATGAGGTCCGAGGAGCGCCACTCCTTCCCGCTCATCGTGGCGGCGCCGGGGTCGGCGTACCGCCCGGCCGAGAAGTAGACGTGACGGGGTCGCTCGCGGACCAGAAACTCCTCCGGGTCACCCAGGTCGAGCAGCGAGTTGTGCCGGATGTACGTGTCGCCCGGCCCCTCTGTCCAGGGGACGTAGCCCCACTCGCGTTCGTTGGCGTCGGGCGGGGGCGTGATTTCCGCGCGCCGGTAGTGGTCACCGAAGCGGCCGCGCAGGTACGCCCGGGTCCGCTCGTCCATCGCCACCTGCTACCGGCGGGGCCAGCAAAGGGATTTCGCTTGGGTGACCGCTTGCTCACCGCGCGAGCAGGTCGGCCAGCCGCTCGCGTATCCCGCGTTTTTCCCCGAGTTTGAGGTAGTAGGCGTCGCCGCCGTCCTCGTAGTAGGAGTCGACCCGGCGTGTCACATCGAAGCCGAGGTGCCGGTAAAACCGCAAGGCATCGCGGTTGGTCGTCCGCGCGTGGCAGGTGACAGCATCGTACTCCTCCGAGGCGTTGGCGACCAGCCGCTTGCCAAAGCCCTCGCCGCGGTAGGCCTCGTCGACGGCGAGAAAGAGGATGTAGCCGTCCCGGCGGACGGCTGCGAAGCCAATGAGGTCGTCCTCGCCGCGGTCGACGTAACAGAACGCCGTCGACCGCCGGTAGGCACTGGTGAAAAACGACTCCCGCTGGCGGAGCACACCCTCGGACTCGCGGATCCGCTCTTTGAGTTCCCAGGCCTGGTCGACGCGGGTGTCGTTGCCCGGGTCGACGACTTCCCGTCGGACGTTGACACTCACTACCACTGGATGATGGGGGGGACGGTATTAACTCCACCGCCAGAGGCACAATGCTTTCACCCGCTCTGGCCGTGTGGCGGGACATGCGTACGGAACTGCCCGGCTCCCGACCCGCCACAGGAGTCTGTGCGCCCGTCCGTCGGGTGCTCTCGACCGGGCTGGCGCTCACGGTCCCGCTTCTGGTGACGCTGTTTGTTCTGGGTTTCACCCTCGGTCTGCTGGTCGGTGCGCTCGACCCGCTTGTGCTCGCCCTCGAGGGCACCTTCGGGCTCACCGGGTCGGTCTCCCGGCTCGCGTTGCACGTTTTCGCCGTCGGGGCCCCCGTCGGTATCACCGTTCTCGTGGGCGTCGTCGCCAAGAGCCAGTACGGCAGCGGCCGGATCGAACCCCGTGTCGAGGCACTCAGCAGCACCATCGCCTTTCTGACAGCTGAGCCCGGCAAGGTGGTCCGGAACGCCACCAGCCACCAGGAGATGGTCCCGCTGTTTCTCCCGATGGTACCCAACAGTCTCATCGACGGGTTCGTCATCCACGTCGCCGCCGACCGCGTCTACGACGTCGCCATGACCGCCGAGGAGGGGGTCCAGGCCATCGTCGCCTCGGGGGTAGCGGTCGACGAACACGCCGACGGCACCGACACGCGCCGCGCGAGTGGCCCGGGCAACCTCGGCGTCGACGAGCGCAGCCAGCACCACGGCGCGGCGGGCAACACCGACACCGACACCGACACCGATGGTCAGCCCGGGCCCGGAGGGCGGCTGTGAGCTTCCACCTCCGCTCACACACCGCCGACGTCGCCGTCGAGGCGACTGCCGACACGCTCGGGGGAGTGATGGCCGCCGCCGCCGATGGGATGGCCGCCGCGATGGCAGCGAGCGTCCCGGATGGCGGTGACCGCCGCTTGCTCGACGTCAGTGCCGAGAGCCGCGAGGCACTGCTGTTCGATTACCTCGACCACCTCATCTACGAACGCGACGTCCGGTCGGTGTTACCCGTGGACAACGACGCGACCGTCACGGCGCCCGACGCGGACGCGACGTGGACGCTTGCGGGTTCCTACCGTGGAGTCCCCCTCGCCGACCTCGACGCCCGCAACCTCAAGGCGGTCACGTACTCCGAGATGGAACTGGCCGAGACCGACGACGGGTGGCGCGCCTACGTGGTGTTCGACGTCTGACACTGTGGGTCGGCCAGCAGTCGGGTTGCCACCCACTGTTTTTTCCGCGGGACCCGCTAATGGCCGACGATGTCGGAACGCGCCTCGTGGATCGACGGCGACGAGCAGTCGGTAGTCGTCCTGCACGTTGCGGCGACCCCCGGGTTCGAGGGGGACACCGAAGCGGCCCTCGGGGACCACGACACGGAGTTCACCGTCAGGACGGCACGGACCGTCGAGTCGGCACTCGAGGCGCTCGAGACTGGCACGGTCGACTGTGTCGTCACCGACCACGACCCCCCGGACCGGGACGGACTCGACCTGCTCGAGGCCGTCCGGAACCGCTACGGCGACCGCCCCGTAATCCTGCACACCGGGCAGGGCGACGAGGCGCTCGCCAGCGAGGCCATCTCCGCGGGCGTCACCGACTACGTCCGGGCGGGCGTCGACGGCCACGCCGCGTCGCTGGCAGAACACATCGAGCGGGCGGTCCGCCGATACCGCGCCCGGCGGCGGGTCACGACCGACGCCGTCGACCGGGGAGCGGATGCCGTCGTCAGGATCGACGCCGACTGGCGGCTCAGGGCGGTCGACGAGCGAGCCCTGGAGCTGGTGGGGATGGAGCGCTCGGAGCTTCTCGGGGAGACGGTCTGGGACGTATTTCCGGGGCTCGAAGAGGGCCCGTTCGGCGAGGCCTACCGCGACGTGATGACCTCCTGTGAGCCCCGCACCATCGATGGGTACTTCGAGGGGCTCGACACCTGGGTCGAGGCGGACATCTACCCCGACGACGACGGGGGGCTGTCGGTCTACTTTCGTAACGTCACCGACCGGACGAAACGCGAGCGCACGCTGGCGCGGCTCGCCGAACTCCTCGCGGGCGACCGTCCCTTCGAGGAGACGCTCTGTGACCTGCTGCAGCTCGGCTGTGACCAGCTGGGCGTCCCCTACGGATTCCTGACCAGGATCGACGAGGAGGAGGGCACACAGACCATCGCCGAGGCCCGGGGGGACCACGAACTTCTCCAGGCGGGAGAGGAAAGCGACCTCTCGGAGAGCTACTGCCGCAAGACGATCACGGCCGACGGTGCCCTCGCGGTCGAGGATGCGGTCGCCGAGGGGTGGGCGGACGACTCCGCCTACGAGACCTTCCGTCTCGGCTGTTACATCGGGGCAAAGGTCGACCTCGACGACAACCGACAGGGGACACTGTGCTTCGCCGGTCCGGAGGAGATGGCGGTAGCGTTCTCGAAGTTCGACCGGGCATTCGTCGAACTCGTGGCTCAGTGGGCCGGCGCCGCGTACAGCCGCGAACGCAGCGAGCGCCGCCTCAAGCGACAGAACGAGCGCCTAAACCAGTTCGCGAGCGTCGCCAGCCACGACCTTCGGAACCCGCTGAACGTGGTTGGGCTGTCCCTGGAGATGGCCCGTGAGACCGGCGACCCGGAGGTCTTCGACCGCGCCGAGCGGGCGGTCGACCGGATGAACGACCTCATCGAGGACCTGCTGACACTTGCGCGCAGCGGGGACGACGTCGACGAGGCCGAACCAGTCGACCTGGGGACACTCGTCGAGGAGTGCTGGGCAACCGTCGAGACGGCGGCCGCGTCGGTGACCGTCGCCGACGACCTCACCCTCCGGGCCGACCGGAGCCGTCTCCACCAGCTGTTGGCCAACCTCTTCCGGAACGCCGTCGAGCATGGTGCCGAGGACGTGGCCGTCACGGTCGGCGCGCTCGAGGACGGTTTCTACGTGGAAGACGACGGCCCCGGCATTCCAGCCGACGAGCGCGAGGACGTGTTCACCGCCGGCTACACCACCAGCGACACCGGGACGGGGTTCGGGCTCAGCATCGTCCACGACATCGCCTCGGCACACGGCTGG
>CAZOWU010000199.1:0-4060 GCA_964583735.1 uncultured Halobacteriales archaeon
CCCGCTCGCGCTCCGAGAGCGCGCCGAGTTCGCGCCCGCCGACGGTCACCGACCCCTCGCCGGGGGTATCGAGCCCGCCGACGAGATTCAAAAGCGTGGACTTGCCCGAGCCGCTGGGGCCCATGACCGCTGTGTAGGACCCCTTCGGTAACGACAGTGAGACGCCAGCCAGCGCCTCGACGGTTTCGCCGCCGAGCTCGTAGGTCTTCGAGACCCCCTCCAGCTCGACGACCGGCTCCGGTGTGTGTGCCGTCTCTGCCACACCTGCGGTAGGTGCTGCGGGCGGATATATCTGTACGCCGGGGGGGCTGCTCCGCCTCAACCTCCCGTCCAAATCCCCTGTGACCGGGGCCGACAAAGGGCCTATATCTCTCCCGCTCTATCATCACGTAATGAGAGATGTCCGGGGTTCCGTCGAGCGGTACTTCCCGCTCGTGCTCGCGGCTGTGTTGGTCGTGGCGACGGGCGTCGTCGGTGCGAGCCTGTTCGGCTCCACCGGGGAGCAACTCTCCGGCGAGGAGGTCCTGGAGAACGTCGAGCAACGCTACGACGACGCGGAGACCGTCGTCGGGACCGCGGAGATACTCGCGACCAACGGGACCGACCGGTACGCCGCGACCGTCGAGTACGTCGTCGCCGAGGGGAACAACAGCCGGGTGACCGTCCACGCCAACGGCAGCACGGTCGTCGCGGGGACGAACGGCTCCCACGCCTGGGTGTACGACCCGGCGACCGGGCTGGCCCGCACCTACGACGAGGCGACACTCGAACAGCGCCGCGCGGAGTACGAGGCCGAGCACGGCAGTTACGAGCAGTTCCGGGAGCGGTACGGTGACAACGTCACCGCCACCCGGGTCGACACGGAGACCGTCGGTGGCGAGGAGGCGTACGTCCTCGAGGTCGTCTCGACCAACGAGAGCATCGACACGGAGGGCCGGCTGTGGGTCGACCGGGAGGAGTACACGGTCCTGAAGGCGCAGGCAACCGGCGAGAACGGGGCGGCCACGGTCCGGTTCAGTGACACCCGCTTCGACGTGAGCGTCCACGAGAGCACCTACCAGCCGCCGACCGACGGCGGCAGAGACGTCCCCGACGCCGACCGCGAGACCTACAACTCCGTCGGGGCGGCCCAGTCCGCGACCGCCCTCGACCTGCCAGACCTGCGTGACAGCTACGACTTCGAGGAGGCAGTCGTCGCGAGCTACGGCGGCGAAACCACGGCTACGGCAGTCTACGACACCGAGTACGGAACCGCCTACGTCGCCGTGACGACGGCCGACCGCGTTCCCGACGAGGGCGAGACGCGGCAGGTTGCGGGCCGGTCGGTGACTGTCGCCAGCGCCCAGGGTGGCGCGGCGGCCTACTGGACCGACGGGGACGTGACCACGGCAGTGGTGGTCCGTGGCCCCGGATCCTCGGCGCTGGCGGTCGCGGAGACGCTGCTCGAATGAAGCTCGCGACCCCGATCGAACTCGGCGGCGACCGGTACCTCGAGGCCGTCTCGGTCGGCCGAGACCCCGACTCCGCGACCGTCCGGGACTGCCCGGCGTGTTCGGGCCATACCTACGAGGACGAGTGGCACCTCGTGGCGACGGTCCTGGACCGCGCGAGCGGCTCGCGAACACGGTTTTACTGGTGTAGCGGGGCGTGTCTGCGCGGCTGGCTCCGGCTGTTCCCGGCAACCTGAGCCGCCCGCCTCTCGTTACCCGACGAACAGCCCGTGCTCCTCCCGGGCGTGTGCCAGAAGGTCGTCAGTCGACTCGAAGGTCTCCCCACAGCCACACCTGTGCGAGGCCGGCGGCGGGTCCTCCCGTGTCGCCATACTGCCAGCTACGACCACGTATTGTAATTGTTTTACGCCCCTTACTTCTGTTGTGGGCTATAGCTACCGTAGTGACTGATCACGTGATCAACGTATTCCAGTTCGGGACAGCACTCACGCGTCGGGTCGTTGCTTCCCCCGGCGACTCAGGACGGAGGCCACCACGAGCAACAGGAGCGTGAAGACTGCCGGCGCGAGCAGCTGTGTGGACGGCACCGGGCGTGCTCGGCCTCTTTGCCTGCGTGAGCTGTACGGCCCCGCTCTTGACCGGGCTGGTCGGCTCGCCGGGCTCGGGGTCGCTCGCCGCGACGCTGCTGGGTGCGCAGTACCCGGTCGCCACGGTGGTTTTCCTGCTCTCCGTGGGACTCTTTCTGGCGCTTCTCGGCCGGTCGCGCCCGCCAGCGGACGCCTACGACCCGCTCCATCGGGATTACAGGTTGACGGTCTTGCTGTGCCAGCCGGTCGACCCGGCGGGGTGGGGCTGGCTGGGGATCTTGGTCTGGACCTCGCCGGTCCCGTCGGTCGCGCGGGTCCGAATCGACATCTCGCCGGGGGCACGCTCGGTCACCGCCCGCCAGCGGTGCCAGGCGAACTCCCCCGGTGGCTCCTCGAGGTCGGCGTCGAGCCAGGTGTCACCGCCGTCGACGCTCACCTCGACCCGGTCGACACCGCGGAAGCCGGCGTAGGCGACGCCGCCGACGGCGACCCGGTCGCCACGGCGCTGGACCGCCCGGACGTACGAGAGGGTGTTGACCACGGCTTCCTCGTCCCAGCCACGTTCCTCCCAGTAGGCCTCGTGGTCGTCGGTGCTGAGTTCGATGTCGGTGAGCCACTTGGTCGAGCGCATCCCGTAGCGGCCGGGCACCAGCAGCCGCGCAGGGGCGCCGTGCTCGGTCGACAGCGTCCGCCCGTTCAAGCCGTAGGCGACCATCACATCGGGGTGGTCGCGGACGTACGCCCAGGGAATCGCCTCGTCGTAGCCGTCGGCCGACTTCGTGACGACGTCGACCACGTCGTCATCGGGCGCGGCCCGCTCGACGAGCGTTCGAAGCGGAACCCCCCGCCACTGGCCCGTGCTGATGAGGTCGCCGCCCACCTGATTCGAGATGCAGACCATCGTCACCACCTGGCTGGTGCTCTCGGGGTGGTCGAGCAGGTCCTCGAAACGCAGCTCGTAGGAGCTGTCTGCGGCCCCGCCGACCGACAGCGACCACCCGCCCGGGTCGACCTCCGGGTCGTCGATGGTCTTGTCGACGACGTAGTGGGACCCGAGCGGCGTCACCGGCGTGGGCATCCCCTCGAAGCCGTAGCCAATATCTGCGTCGGTCTCGGCGGTCGAGAGCGTCACCTGTCCGTCCCGCTCCGAACTCGCTACTTCGGGTGTCGCGGTCACCGTCGCCCCCGCCCCGGCCCCGTCGGTGGTTCCAGCCTCCTTGGCCGTCTGGGCGTCCTCGCCGTCGAGTGCGGGCAGCGGCTCGGTTTCGCTCCCGCCACTGTTGTTTGTCCCCGGGAACAGCACCGTCGGGGCACCGGAGACGGCTCCGATACCGACCAGCCCGAGGACCGCCGCCCCCAGGCTCCCGAGAAACGGCCGGCGGTCGGCGTCCGCTCCCGGCGCACCGAGGGCCCCCGTCCCACCCAGCACCAACCCGTAGACCACGAACGGGAGTGCCCCGAGCAGCGTCGCCGCGACGAGTCCGAGAGCGGGGTCGGCGACGCTCGCCACCGCTATCGCCGTCCCGACGAGCGCTACCGGCACCAGCACCGCGGGCCGCCGGACCGCTGTGGGGACCCGCGACCAGTACGCGCCGAGGACGGCGCCGACCACGAGCGCAGTGATACCCAGTCCCACGACCAGCGCCGGCTGTGCGCTCTCGCCGAGTGCCTCTATCGCGGTCGTCGAGACGGCCCCCGGACTGGCTTCGATGACGAACTGCGCTACCCCGACCAGCGGGACGCCGCCGGCCAGCGGCGCCACGAGCGTCGTCCCAGCGACCCAGAGCAGCGCGCCCACGGCTCCTCGGAACGCGCCGCGGAAATCTGCAGCCATACCCCAATAACTGGCACGAAGATATATAACAGATCCGTCGGCTGCTGGGCCCGACCACGGCGGCAGCGTGCGACGACCGGGATTCTCGAGCCCGCTCATAGTGATTGCTGTGATTATTTTCGGCATCCTGTGAGAATATCGGTGTCTTGAGAGGCGACTCGGCCGATCTGTGACCGCCCGGCGGTAAC
>CAZOWU010000200.1:0-4002 GCA_964583735.1 uncultured Halobacteriales archaeon
CGGGGATCGCCTCCCAGCCCTCCTCCGCAAACCGCATGAGGTGCTCGCGGATCTCGTTGCCGTACACCTCGGACTTCCAGTTTTCCACCTTGCTTGGCATATCCACTTCTGGCCTTCCAGCCACTTACCTCCCCGTTCACCCGCTAGACTGGCCTCTGCTCGCCGATAGCGGGGCTATTTGCTGTTATGACGGAGACCGGCCAGCAGCGTCTACCCGTCGACGACGTGGATGCTCTCCGGGTCGACGGCGCGGAAGACCCCATCCGTCGGGTCGACGACCCGGCCGACGGTCAGCCAGCCGGTGACTCCCTCGGTTCCACAGCGGATACACCGGCCGGCGAACCGCGACTGCACGTCCGGCCCGACGGGGTCGACGCCCACCTCCACTATCCCCTCGGCAAGGAAGTCGGCCACCTCACACCCACAGAGGTCGTGCTCGGCGAGCAGCCAGAGGTCGCTGACGTTGACCTCGCGGGAGTCGTTGACGCTCACCCAGGCCCCGTCGTCGAGCTGGTGGACGGCAGTGGTCACGGCTCCGGTAGGTCGCTCTGGTACCTGAGTCTGTCGGGTTCGCAGCTCCGACTCCCGTCACAGGATGCGGTCGTTGTTGCCGGGTCTCCGGCGGGGTGACCGGGCCTGCTCGCGTTCCGGACGGCCGTCTGGCCGACCCGGGAGGCGGTCAACACCGTCGCCCGGGGCCGACCGGAGCAGGTCAGCGCCGAGACCGAGACCTACCGCGGCCTGACCGCCGGCGCCCGCGACAGCTCCCTCAACACGGACTCCCAGTCGGCCAACGAGGTCACCAGGGCGCTGACAGTCGTCGCCACCAGCTTATTCCCTCTGACCGTCGTTGCGGGCAGCTACAGGATGAACTTCGCCGGCGGTCCCTTCGCGATGCCCGAACTGGAGTGGACGGACGGCTACCCCGCGGTGATGCTCGGCATAACCCTCGTGGGAGTCGTGTTGCTCGTCTCGTTCCGCCGCCGGGGGTGGGTCTGAGTGGCCAGTCCCGACAGTCCCGAAAACCCCGACAGTCCCGACAGCCCCGAAAACCCCAACAGCCCCGACAGCCCCGAAAACCCCGACAGTCCCGACAGTCCCGAAAACCCCGGCATCGACGACGCGATGGAGGAACTGGAGGAGTTGGCGGAGTTGGTCGACTCCCCGGAGGAGCGCAAGCAGGTTCGCGAGGCGATGCGGACGCTCCGGCGGACCCGTCCGCGTCCGTTCGGGCGCCTGCGCAGCGCCTTCGGCCTGCGGGACGCCGGCGAGGCGCTGGTCGGGAGTTTCATCTTCGGCATCCCGATGGTCGTCGAGGAGGGGACCCTCGAGATCGGGGCCTTCATCGCCACACGCCCGGTCGCTATCGGTCTGACCGCGGTGCTGGGGCTGTGTTTCGTCCTCGGGATCCTGCACGCTGTCGGGTTCGCCGAGGTCGAGGAGGACCTGCTCGCCGGGGTCGTGCCGCTCCGCCTGGTCGGGATCCTTCTGGTCTCGGGTGGAGCGGCACTCCTGTTGATGACTGTCTGGGGGCGGGTCGACTGGGCGATGCCGGTGGTCGCCGGGAGCCAGACGCTCGTGACGGCTGTCGTGATGGCCGTTGGCGCCTCCCTCGGGGACATCCTCCCGGAGACCTGAACCGACCCGTTCCGGGGCCCACCCCACTCACAACGCCGCCCACGCACGCGCCCGGGGAGCTAAGTACTGGCCCGGAGTACCCACCTGAAATGGTCGTCGACACGTTCGTGGACGTCTTCGGGACGAACCCGCTGGTCCACGGGCTGGTCGGGGGGATCTTTATCGCCCTGATGAACGTCTTCGGAGCCGCGCTCATCTTCGTGGTTCGGGACCCGAGCCAGCGCGCGCTCGACGGGGCCCTGGGCTTTGCCGCCGGCGTCATGCTCGCCGCCAGCTTCACCAGCCTCATCGTCCCGGGTATCGAGCTGACGGAGGTCGTCGTCCCCGGCGTCGAGGCGACCGGGTTCCTCCAGCCCGTGCCCGTCCTCGCCGGCGTGTTGCTCGGTGCGCTCGGTCTTGACCGCGCTGACGTGCTGGTCCCCCACGCCCACTACCTGCTGACCGGCGAGCGCCGCGCCGACGCCGCCGGCCCCGGCGGCTCGCTACCGGTCGACGACGCCCGGCTAGCCTCAGTCGTCCTGTTCATTCTCGCGATCACCCTGCACAACATGCCGGAGGGGCTGGCTGTCGGGGTGGGCTTTGGCTCCGGCCGGGTCAGTGAAGCGCTGGCACTGATGCTCGCGATCGGGATCCAAAACGTCCCCGAGGGGCTCGCGGTGTCGATCGCCGCCGTCAACGCCGGGCTAGACCGACGCCTCTACGCCGCCGTCGCCGGAGTCCGGGCCGGAGTTGTCGAGATCCCACTCGCGGTCTTCGGCGCCGTCGCGGTGACGCTCGCTGCCCCGATTCTCCCCTACGCGATGGGGTTTGCCGCCGGCGCGATGCTGTTTGTCATCAGCGACGAGATCGTCCCCGAGACTCACCTCCGGGGCAACGAGCGCGTCGCCACCCTCGGGACGATAGTCGGTGTCGTCATCATGCTGTATCTCGACGTCGCGCTCGCGGCCTGAGCGGCCGCCGAAAGCGGATACCGTTGCCCCTTTATCGGCCGATGGCCGTCCACGCGTGGACGGTCGCGATGGCCCTGGGCTGTCACTCGCCACCCAGCAACCCGTCACTCGGACGTCGTCCGGATGATAGTCGCCGGGAGCGGAGCGTCAGTGGTAGCGGCCGCAGTTGCCGGTATACCCAAGCGCTGGTAGCGTTTACAGGTGCGAGGAGGCTTATGAGGGACCAGCTACTATCCGTGGCACGACTGACCCCGAAGGTCTGTCGGTGGCATGACTGAAGCAACGACAACGACATCTGATACCGAGGAAGAGACGCAGGACGGAGACTACCTGGATGACATCGACGACGGGTGTGGCTGTGCGGAGGTCTGGGAGCACCTCTCGGAGCGCCGGGAGTCCGAGGCCGACGAGAACTGAGCCGACGGGTACGGGACACTTTTGATGCTGAGTGCGCTACGATAACTCGATGAGTGGCGAGGGCCCCGACGAGACGGTCCCGACGGACCGCGAGTCGCCAGTCGGCACACCGGTCATCCGGGGCGACCCGTCGCTGACAGGCGAGCACGCCGAGCGCGCCGTCGAGTTCGACCCCGAAGACCCGGACAGCCTCGCGCTCGCGGCGGAGACGGTCCGCGCGTACGCGAACAACGAGGCCGGGGCCGACGACAACGTATTGATGCTGCGGGGGGCGGCGGCGTGTGCCGCCCTGGTGCGCGGGGAGGGCTCCTACAAGGCCGCGGCCGCCCGCGCCGGCGAGGGGATCACCGTCTCCTTCATCCGGAAGTGGTCCCGGGTCCACGACCTCCCCCAGGCGATCCGCCGCCACGTCGCCCGCGGGGAGGTCGCCCCGACAGCCGCGAAACACATCGCCCGCCTCTCGGGGGCCGACCGGCTCCACCTCGCGTGGGCGGTGCTCGACCACGACATGACCGTCCGGCAGGTCCGCGCGGCGGCGAGCGCCGTGGGCAACGGAACCGACATCGAGGTGGCGCTCACCAGCGAGGGCATCACGCTCGGGGAGTTCGACCTCCGGCTCTCCCCGGAGGTCTACTGCGAGCTCCGCCGGCAGGCCTCACTCGAGGATAGCGAACCGGGCGAACTCGTCGACGAGGCGCTCGAGGGCTGGCTCGAAGAGGAGTGATCGTAAGGACTTAGCCACAAACAGCCTGAATAGCGACTGAGGGCCGGTAGCTCAGTGAGGGAGAGCGTCTGGCTTTTAACCAGATGGTCGGGGGTTCAAATCCCTCCCGGCCCGTGTTCTGTGTCGCGAACGGACGTGAGTGACCAGACACGTTGCCGGAGGGATTTGAGGTAGACCGAACGCGCGCAGCGAAGCGAGCACGTTCGGGCGTGGTGCAGATCCCTCCCGGCCCGTGTTCTGTGTCGCGAACGGACGTGACGAGTGAGGAGGCGC
>CAZOWU010000201.1:0-3990 GCA_964583735.1 uncultured Halobacteriales archaeon
TTTCGATCACTCCCGGTCCGTGTCGCTCCAGTCACACTCCTGGCACTTCCAGCCGATGACGAACTCCATTGCAGAGGGCATGTAGCCGACTTCCAGCACGTCCCCGGCGCAGTCCGGACACGAGCGGTCCGCGTCACGGATCGGTTCGGCGTCCATCACGTCTTGCCCATCGATGAGTTCCGCGAGCGAGGTGGGAGTGACCATGCGCCCTTGCACGACGCGGTTTTCAGCCATACCCGCAGATGGGGCCTCCAGCCCCTAAGCGTTCCCCTCGCGGCGCAGCTTTGTGGCCGATCCGGTTCCGTAGACGCCGTCCGATTCCGGGGTCGACGCGGAGTCGGGTTCGCCGTCCGACCCACCGCTGTCAACCGCGACGGCCCCGGGGGGCGGGTTACCGTCGTGGTCGTCGGTATCGTCCCCTGCGCTGCCCGATAGTGCGGCTGTGAGGTCGACATCGTCGGGGCTGTACCGGTCGATTGTGTCATCGCCGGGGTCCAGCGCGAGTAGCGCGGTCACTGCGAGCACTGCCAGCGCGATCGGGGCTTTGCTGGGGACGAGGCCGGTCACCGACAGACCGAGCACACCCAGGGCAACCGCGCTCCCAAAGCGGAAGCGGTCGATGTCGACCAGGTCCTGGAGGACCGGGCTGGCGAGTGCCGTGCCGGCGGCGACAGCCACGCCGACGCCTGCGGCGGCCCCGGCCCGCACGAGGAGCCCGGGGTCGACCTGCACGGCGAGCGTCGCGCCGCCGGGGTCGAGACTCGCCAGCGCACCCAGCGCGACGACCACTGCCGGCCGGGGCAGGTACTCACCGACGCGGGCGCTCGCAGTCGTCGCCGCCACGGCGAGGATCACCACGGCCGCGAACCGTTCGAACACCACGAGGTCGAGGAGGCTCGACAGCGTCGGGGCCAGCGCGGCCTCGACGACCGCAAGCGTGACGAGGACGACTCCGACGAGCAGCACTGACCGGGCGCGCTCGGTTGAGGCTCCGTCCATCTCGGCGAGCACGACCGCGACCGTCGCGCTACCACCGAAAACCAGCAGGCCAACCTCCAGGATCCCGGCGACGCTGTCGAGGGCTCCCGCGAGCACGAGTGCAGGGAAGATGCCGTCGACAAGTGGGAGGAGCATCACGACCGCAAGCAGCCTGGTCGCGCCGCCCACCTGCTGCTCGATGGAAAGGGCGACCGGGTGTCGGGAGCTGCTCATGCACTACAGACGGCCATACCCCGTGGCCTGTGGGCGCTGGTGCCTCCGGTACCCGCGACGGATGTGCGTGTGCGTCCCCGTCCGCATCCACATCCCCGTCCGGAAGCGAAAGGTGCACTCCGTCGCGAATTTGGTCCCCATCGTGTGTGTAGTATTGGTCTGCGTGCCGCCCGCGCGCTCGAAACCGGTGCTGCCGCCGATGGGGGTGGCGGAGTACATACATCTTCATATTCCTTATACTGATATAAACATTGTGCGCCATCGGTCACCACACCCACAGTTCCCGTCCGTTTGTCACGGGAGCACACGTAGAACTCGACCAGCGTCCAGAGAGGATGGCCACCGGGTAGCACAACCGGCCCGGTGCCACCCCTCGCCCCCCATCCGTCTCGCAACGTTTTTGAGACCGGCCGGCTGACGGTTTACATGGCGAACGATTCCGGACCCTTCTCCGAGAAACTCCGCGTACCCGAGGCGCTGACCTTCGACGATGTCCTTCTACGACCCAAAGAGAGCCAGGTCGAACCCGACGAGGCAGAGACGACTACCCGCGTCTCGAAGAACGTCAAACTCACCGTCCCGGTCCTCTCGGCAGCGATGGACACAGTCACCGAGAGCGAGATGGCGGTCGCGATGGCTCGCCAGGGCGGACTGGGGGTCCTCCACCGGAACATGACTGTCGACCAGATGGTCGCCGAGGTCGAGCGGGTCAAGCGGGTGGACGAACTGATCATCCGCGACGTCGTCACCGCAGAGCCGGACCAGACCGTCCGCGAGGTCGACGAGATGATGGAGCGCCAGGGCGTCTCCGGCGCCCCGGTCGTCAGCGAGGACGACGAGGTCCTCGGGATCATCTCCGCGACCGACATCCGGCCGTACTTAGAGGTCGGCGAGTCCGACGCGGTCCGCGAGGCGATGACCGACGAGGTAGTCACCGTCCCCGAGACGGTCACCTCACGGGAGGCTCTGGAGCTGATGTACGAACACAAGATCGAGCGTGTTCCGGTCGTCGACGGCGACAACCGACTGGTCGGACTGGTGACGATGGCGGGTATCCTCCAGCGCCGCGAGTACGACGAGGCAGCCCGGGATGCCGATGGACACCTCCGCGTCGGTGCCGCTGTCGGTCCCTTCGAGGCCGACCGTGCCAGCGCCGTCGACGAGGCCGGCGCCGATATCATCTTCATCGACTGCGCGCACGCGCACAATCGAAACGTCATCGAGAGTGCCCGGGATATCGCCGCGGAAGTCGAGTCCGACGTCGTCGTCGGTAACGTTGGCACGCGCGAGGCTGCCCGGGAGGTCGTGGATTTCGCCGATGGCGTCAAGGTCGGTATCGGCCCGGGATCGATCTGTACGACCCGCGTGGTGACGGGCGCGGGGATGCCGCAGATCTCCGCCGTCGCCCAGGTGGCTGACGTCGCCAGCGAGCACGACGTACCGGTCATCGCGGACGGCGGCATCCGCTACTCGGGAGACGCGATCAAGGCCATCGCCGCTGGCGCCGACGCTGTCATGCTCGGCTCGTACTTTGCGGGGACCGACGAAGCGCCCGGGCGGGTCATCACGATGAGCGGCAAGAAGTACAAGCAGTACCGCGGCATGGGCTCCGTCGGCGCGATGCAATCCGGCGGCGGCGACCGCTACCTCAAGGACGACGACGAGGAGGACTTCGTTCCCGAGGGTGTCGAGGCCGCCACCCCGTACCAGGGCCCCGTCGGGGAGGAACTCCACCAGCTCGTTGGCGGTATGCAGTCCGGGATGGGCTACGTCGGCGCCGAGACTGTCCCCGAGTTCAAGCAGCGCGCGGAGTTCGTTCGTGTCTCGTCGGCCGGTCAGCAGGAGTCCCATCCACACGACGTCGTCATCACCGACGAGGCGCCAAACTACCAGCCCAACGGGGAGTAAGGCTCCGCGGCTGGCCGCGTGGGACAGCCGCTCTGCCGGCCAGTTCCTTCCAGCAGATTCACGACCCGGATTGCAGTAGCTGTTCCCCGCTGTGTTCGCGTTCGCGTTCGCGCTCGCGTTCGAGTGTGCGGTGAATGTGTCTCTGCAGTTCACACACTTGCCAATCTCGAAATCCGGCAGACGCGCGTCAGTTGCGCCGCCTGTTTCAAGTGAACGACTCCGCGCTCGCCGTCTCTTTCATCTCCGGGCCGCTTTTGTCCCTGCCGGACCCACCGCCCGACGATGACCACCTACGACGTCCGCACAGTTCCGGGAGAGGGAACCATCGCCGACGCCCACGCCGTCCGGCGCGCGGTCTTCATCGACGGACAGGACGTCTCCGAGGCCGAAGAGATGGACGGGCGCGACGCCGACGCCTTCCACGTCGTCGTCTCCGACCGCAAGGACGACCGGCCCGTCGGGACTACCCGTCTCCGGGAAGTCGACGGCCACGCGAAAGTCGAGCGCGTCGCCGTCCGGGAGGCGTACCGCGGGGAAGGGCTCGGCCGGAAGCTGATGGGCATCGTCGAGGGCCGTGCTCGCCGGGACGGCAAAGACGAAGTTGTCCTCCACGCACAGACTGGGGTCGAGGGCTTCTATCGGGCACTCGGCTACGAGACCGTCAGCGACGTCTTCTCCGAGGCAGCGATCCCACACGTCGAGATGCGCAAGACCCTCTGATAGTGATTGTTGTACTCTCTTACCGGCGCTTGCCGACCCCGATGCGGGCAATCGCCGGGACATCGGGACAACAATCACTGTGAGACCCCTCCGGCCGCTTCGCTCGTCACGTTCGTTCCTCGCAAAAGCGGGCCGAGAGGGATTTGAACC
>CAZOWU010000202.1:0-3982 GCA_964583735.1 uncultured Halobacteriales archaeon
CGCGCCGCCGCTGGACGTGGAGGGCAGGGGCGACCTGCTGGTGGTCGGGGACCGGGCGCTCGCCGGCGAGGGCGGCGAGGAGGATGTGGGCCCGCGGCTGGGCGGCTCGGAGTACCTCGCGCAGTTCGGCGGGAGCGACCGGTATCCCGGCCTGCCCGAGCGACCCGCGGCCCTCGTCGGGACGATAGCCACGGTGGCTGACCGGGAAACGACCCTCGCTACCCACGACGTCAGCCACGGCGGGCTCGCGGTCACGCTGGCGGAGATGGTCCACGACGACGCGGGCGCAGACCTCTCGCTTCCTTCGCCCGCGCACCTCTTCCACGAACAGCCCGGCCGGGTGGTCCTGGAGACGACCGACCCGGCGGGCGTCCGCGAGGTCTTCGAGGGCGTGGCGCCGGTTGTCGACCTCGGGACGGCCGACGACTCGGGGAGTCTTTCGCTTTCGGTCGGCAGGACGGAGCTGTCGGTCGATGCCGCGACCGTGGCGGAGTGGCGCGAAACGATCGAGCGGGCGCTGGAGTGATAGTGATTGCTGTGATTATTTTCGGCATCCTGTGAGAATATCGGTGTTTTGAGAGGCGACTCGGCCGATCTGTGACCGCCCGGCGGTAACGAGTCACAGCAATCACTATGAGTGACCCCGGAGTCGGGCGCCCGCCACCACGGCTCAAGACTGACGCCTGAACAGACCCATCAGGGCCAGCCACACCGGTCAGGAGTCGCCGCGGGTGCTGCCTTCACTGGGCCTGTCTGTCCCCCCGGAAGGGGAGTCGTGATGGGGAGGAGGGCTCGGTTCCCTGGCTGCAGAAAGCGCCGACACGACGTACGCTCCGATACCGACTGCGAGGCCGAAGAGGGTGAGAGCGCTCCCGAGTTCGCTGTTCAGGGTGCTGCCGACCGCGACGCCGCCGACAGCCAGAAGGATGCCAAGGAGGAGCTCGTCAGTCGGCATCCCAACACCGGAGGGGGAACTCATCGTGCGTCGTCGTGCCGCCAGCAACATATACGGTCGTGCGTAATTCTTTGCAAACCCACGAAGCAGAAGACGGGTTCCGTGGTCCGAAACGTCGATTCTCCCCGAGACTGCTGAAATTGCGTACGCACGACCGTATAAATCCAGGCGTGGCCCGAGCGAGGCGTGCGGCAACTCGGACCCGGTAGCCGCCGGGGTCGTGTCGACGCCGGCCCACCCCCGGTTTTATATCCGACGACAGGTACACTCCTCCATGGAGATACCGAGCCTCGTCGGAAGCCGCCTCGGTGACGAGGACATCGAGACGGCCGTGAGCCTCGGCGACGAGGACGTGGTCTGTTTCACGCAGTCCCGGACGCTGCTGTACCGCGGCGAGGGGCTGTTGAGCGACGAGGGCGTCGAGGTCTTCTCCCACGACGTCGAGACACTCGAGATTTCCGAGGGACGCCGGAAGACGAAGTTCGTCCTGGAGTACGTCGACGGGACCGAATCGTTCACCATCCCCGGGCGGCGGAGCGAGGCGGTTCTCGAGCGCCTCCTGGATGGGGTCCTCACGACGGCCGGTGTCATCGAAGCGGCCGAGTCGATCGCTGGCGTCTTCGAGTTCAGCGAACTCACGCTCGCACTCACGGACGCCCGTTTGCTCAAACACGTCGGAACCCCTGTCTGGGACGCGGATTTCGAGGAGTACCCGTACGCGGACGTCACGGGGCTGTCCTTCGAGGAGGGCAGCGTCGCGACCCAGGTCGTCCTCGCAGTCGACGGCCGGCCCGAACGCATCAAGGCACCCAACGACGACGCGCCGATGGTCCGGGAAGCGCTCGAGAAAGCCCTGTTCGCGTACCACGACGTCAGCTCGCTCGAGGAGCTGAACGCGGCCGTCGGCGAGGACGAGGCGGAGGACGACGAGAACGACCAGTCGGGCGGCGACGACATCGGCCTCAGCGACGGCATCTCGCCGCTGGTCGGCGAAGGTTCTGACGCCGGCCTCGACGCCGAGGCTGGCACGGACACCGGCGCGGACGCTGGCACGGATGGCGGTGGGGGCTCGGCTGCGGGCGCGGGTGGTCGCTCCGGTGCCGGCCGGGACGCGGGCGGTGGACGGGACGCCGGGGAACCCCAGGCCCGCAGCGAGGAGCCGACCGCAGCGGCGACCGACCCCAGCCAAACGGCCTCTGAGGGCACCCGAACCACCAGGTCCAGCCCCGACTCTGCGGACGGAACGGTAACGCCAACCCCCGACAGCCAGGCGGAGTCGGCCACGGGCTCGGACACCGGGCCGGAACCCAGCCCCGCAGCCGACGCGGCTGTCGACCCGGCGGAGTTCGAGGAGCTGAAAGCGCAGGTCGACCGCCTGACGCAGGCCGTCAAGCGACAGAACGAGATCCTCGAACGGTACCAGGAGACGGTCGACCGCCAGCGACAGGCGGTCAAGCGACAGGGTGAAACCGTCGAGCAACTGATCGAGGAGCTCAGACAGGGGCGCTGACAGTCCGCGTCCGCCACCGCCGGCCGGGTATAGCCTTCCTCGTCACTCCCGGCCGGTCACTTTCCTGATACACGAGGAGCCAAAGGGGCCGTGTTCGCCGGCCTCGAACTGGACGAAATGGCCCGTCGAGAGTTCCGCGCCACAGCGCCGACAGGTAAAGTCACCCTCCCGGGCCACCACGTCGGCTTCGAAACTGACGTAGTCGCCGCTCTGTGGCCGGATGACCCCGTCCTCCCGGTCGATCACCCCGCGGAGTTCGGCGGTGTCGAGGATCTCGCGGGTGAGGTGGGGGTCGGTAGTGACAGTCTCGAGCCGGTCGACCGCCTCCGCCAAGTCGAGTTCGGCGTGTTCGAGATGGGCGAGCAGCTCCACCCCGAGTTCGACAGTCTCGTGCTCGGAACGGTGCACAACAAGGGTTGACCCGCCCACCACAAAGCGTTTGTCCGGCCCGACCGGCCTGACGTGTATGAATCGGGCCGCGCGCCGACAGGCCCTGGGAGTCGCGGGGCTCGCAGCCGTCGCGCTGCTCGCGGCCCTGACGCTCTCGCCGCAGGTCCTGGTCGACCGGTTGACCGGGCTGACCACCGACCCCGTCGCCTTCGTCGCCGTGCTCGGGGTTGTCTACCTGGCCCGCCCGTTCCTGCTGTGGCCGGTGACGGCGCTGGCAGTCATCGTCGGCTACCTCTACGGCCCCGTGGTCGGGCTCCCGGTCGCGCTGGCCGGGACCGGGCTGTCGGCGTTGCCCCCCTATCTCCTGGCCCGGCGTGTCGATGGCGGTCCGCTGGCCTCGCTTGGAGAGGCCGGGCGCCGGGTGGCGGACGCTGTCGGGGCCTTCCGGGGTGTCGTGGCCGCCCGACTCGTGCCTATACCCGGGGACGCTGTCTCCTACGGGGCCGGATTCGCAGGACTGCCACCCGGCCAGTTCCTCGCCGGGACGGTCATCGGCGAGATTCCCTGGGCGACTGCCGCCGTCGTTACGGGCGCATCGATGCGCTCACTGTCGCTCTCGCCGGGCATCACGCCCGAACTCGTGGTTGCGGCGGCCGGGGTCGCCGTTCTCGTGCTGGCCGGGCCGGTCTACGGGCACGTGAAGTCACAGGCCGGACAATAATTGAGTGCGTCGCTCACTGGAAGTTCCACCCCCCGTGTGGTGCCGGTCACCGCCGGCAAGGGTGGTCGGCCGAGCGCCTCCACCGTGTGTACTCCTTCCCACAGATAGCAGGACAGTGGTGCCCTGACCGCGAGCGGTTGGTGTGCTGATTGCGCCCGTGCGAAGGTATGTGAGAGGCCCAGCCTGATGATAGCTCAACAACACAATCGCCGCGCGCGAAAGTGTGCCCTCTCGCATAGAGTTATTCGCGCGGCGTGACAGGTATGCCGGTGGCGTCGCGTGAAGACACATGCGGCTCCGGACTCGTAATGACCCGCAAGTCGAAATCCGCGGAGACGTTCGGCGTTATGATGAGGTTCTCGAACGCCGCATCGATGCCCGGCCGTTCGAGTCGGTCGCCGGGTAG
>CAZOWU010000203.1:0-3980 GCA_964583735.1 uncultured Halobacteriales archaeon
GTCGTCGAGGAGATCTACGACCGGATCGACCCCGACGCCCGGATCATCTGGGGCGCCTCCGTCAACAACGAGTTCGAGGGGAAAATGGAGACGATGATCGTCGTCACCGGCGTCGAGAGCCCCCAGATCTACGGGAAAAGCGGGGCCGAGCAGGAACGCGCCGCCAAGGAGATCGGCGAGGATATCGACTACGTGGAGTGATTCCCGGGGACCGTCACCAGACGGAGTCCAGTCACGCCTCGCCACCTCACTGCCGCTCCTCCGACACCACGTTCTCGTCTCGCCTCCGTTTCCCCCTCCCCCAGCCACCAGCATCAATAGATAAAAAAGCGAGCACGGATTACGGTCAGATATGAACACGCCAAAGGACCTGAGCTCCTACGTCCGGGTGCTCAAGCTGGCGAGCACGCCCTCTTGGCAGGAGTTCTCCCAGGTGGCGAAAATCGCCGGCGCGGGGATCCTGCTGGTCGGGCTCGTCGGGTTCCTGATCTACGTCTTCATGTTCATCATGCCGGGTGGTCCCTGATGGGCATCTACGCCGTCAAGACCACCGCGAGCCAGGAGCGGACCGTCGCCGACATGATCATGAACCGCGAGGAGGAGTCGGTCCACGCAGCCCTGGCGCCGGATTCGGTCACCTCCTACGTGATGGTCGAAGCCGAGGACCCTGCCGTCTTCGACCGGATCCTCGACGAGATCCCCCACGCCAACGGCGTCGTCCCCGGCGAGACGTCGATGTCCGAGGTCGAGCACTTCCTCTCGCCGACGCCGGACGTCGAGGGGATCGCCGAGAGCGATATCGTCGAACTCATCGCCGGGCCGTTCAAAGGCGAGAAGGCGCAGGTCCAGCGCATCGACGAAGGAAAGGACCAGGTGACCGTCGAACTCTACGAGGCGACGGTCCCTATCCCCGTGACTGTTCGGGGCGACCAGATCCGCGTGTTAGATTCCAAAGAGCGCTAACGCGCCTTTCAGCATCCCGCGAGCGGCTTCGTCACTCGCGGTTTTTTGTCACTCGTGGTTTTTTCCCCACTCGTGGTTTTTTCCCCACTCGTGGTTTTTCGCCACCGGAAGACGAGTGAAGCGAGTCTTCCGGGCCTAGCGAGTCTTCCGAGTCTTCCGGGCCTTCCGAGCCTTCCCTCGCTACGCTCGGAACGACCGCGTTTTTGCGCCGAGTGGTGGCGAGCGGAGCGATCCACCCGAGGCGGAAAACGGTGGTTTAGCTGCCCTCGATCCGGTCGACAACCTCGCGGATGTCGGCCTCGGCCTCGATGGCCTCCTTGACGCTCTCGCGGCGCCGGACGTCAGCCGCGGACGCGTCGTAGGCGCGGACGTACTCCGCCCGGGAGTGCTCGTCGAACGCGTGGCGGATCGCGAAGTAGCCGTCGGGGACGACCGCGCCACAGACCTTGCACTCGATGCGGTCGTGAGCCGTTGCCTGGTGGACAATGAGGTCCTCGACGCGGTCGAAGGAGTCGTCGTCGCCCTCGATCGCACATTCCCAGTGCGCCATGTGCGGATGGTAGCGAGCGCAGGGCAAAACCGTTCCGACTGGAGGAACAAGACACAGTCCGGACGGTTTCATCCGGGAACGAAGGAACGCCACAGCAGGGGTCGGCGCATACCGGTCCACAGTCACAACAGCCGTATCACCCCGCCTGGATCCCGTATCTGAGCGGTTCGGGGACCAGCTCGCTTTTCAACACCTTCCCGCCAGGGTTTTTCGGGAGTTCGTCCAGAATACGGACCACTTCCGGGGCCTTGTAGTCCGCGAGCCGGTCACGGGTGTGTTCGCGGAGGCCCCCCTCGGTGAGCCGTGCGCCCGGTTTGGGGACGACGGCCGCCAGTACGCGCTCGCCCAGCACGGCGTCCGGGAACCCCGTGACCGAAGCCTCCAACACTTTCGGGTGACCGGTGAGTACCTCCTCGACTTCGAGGACGTAGACGTTCTCGCCGCCGCGAACGATCTTGTCCTTGGTCCGGCCCTTCAGTGAGACGAAGCCGTCGGGGTCGACCGTCGCCAGGTCACCTGTATAGTGCCACCCGTCGTCGAAGGCCTCCGCGGTCGCATCCGGACGGTTTCGGTAGCCGTCGACGACGACCGGCGCCCGGATCGCGAGTTCCCCAACCTCCCCGGGGCCCAGCGGCTCGTGGTCCTCGTCGACAACCGCGACCTCGACTGCCGGGGCTGGGAGTCCGATGGTCGCTGCGTGGTCGTCGGTGTATTCGTCGGGACACATCGTCACTAGCCCGGCTGTCGTCTCAGTCGTCCCGTAGGCGTCACAGAGGGCTGTGTCAGGGAACGCGTCCCGGAGCTGGCGGACGTTCTCCTCGGGCATCGGAGCACCGCCGTAGGCGGCCGTTTCCAGCGATGAGAGGTCGTAACTCTCCGGTTCCGCCTGCGCCACTGCCAGCACGTACGTCGTCGGGACCGTGAGAGTGAACTCGACCCCGTGAGTTTCGATGGCCGAGAGGAATCCGTCGGGGTCCGTGCCGTCGAGGACGACGGTAGTGCCGGCGACGCCGACGGTGTGTAACACGTTCGAGACGAGACCAGCCCCGTGGAACAGGGGCACCGTCACCAGCGTCCGCAACCCGTCCTCGGTGGCGAAGGAGACGCGGTAATTGACCGCGCTGTTGACCAGGTTTCGGTGGGTGACGAGACAGCCCTTCGGCTGGCCGGTGGTCCCGGAAGTGTACATGACGGCACAGGTGTCGCCCTCCTCGAGGTCCGCGGTAGGCGGCTCCGACCCCGTGAACAGCGTTCCGTAGGATTTGCCGGCGGTGTTGTCCGGCCCGTCAACGACGTAATATGCGGACGGGTCAGGTTCGTAGTCGGCGTCGGCGACCACGCCGGTCAGGGCAGATTCTGTCACCAGCAGTTCAGGGTCGGCGTCTGCCAGCAGCGGCGACAGCTCCCGGGGTGAAACACGCGTGTTGATAGGCGCGACTGTCACACCGAGACGGGCACAGGCGAACACCGTCTCGATGAATGCGGGGCGGTTCGAAAGCAGGAGACTCACCAGGCCATCCGGGCTGACCCCTGCCTCGGCGAGTCCGGCGGCCAGCCGGTCGACCCGCGCTGCGAGGTCCCGGTAGGTGTCGGTCCGGTCGTAGCCGGGGTAGACAAAGGCATCCCGGTCGGGCGCACGCCTGACAGCCTCGTCGAGCAGCGCAGGGACGGTCGCAGGCCGGTCGGCGTAGACGAACCCACCGTCGTCGTCGCGTTCGGTCTCGAAGGCCGCTGGGTCGTGGTGGACAATCCCGTCGGTCCAGGTGATCGTTGTCGTGTCGTAGCCCTGTGTCATGCGTTCATTCGTCCGATGTGTGCGCCGGGCATATTCAGTGTGAGCATCGCCCACCCGTCGGCCCAGTCGGGTGTGCTGTGATCACTCATGAGACAGGGTTCTCCCGATGGCGTGTTAGTGTTTTCCAACGAAGCCTCGAGCGGCCCACGTCCGGCAGTCCTCGCTCGGAGTCGTGTGGGCCTGGTACAGGTTTCTACCGACGCCTGACCTCGTGACGCCCGAAGCGCGCCCACTTTTTCCGCCCTCGCGCGGCTCGGGCGCAAAAACATGGGGAAAAAAGACCGCTACCGACGCCTGACCTCGTGACGCCCGAACCCGTAGCGCAGGCGGTTGGCGAGCCGGCGGGCAAAGCGTCCACCTCCGGTCCCGCCGACAGTGTCGCCGGTCGTCCGCGAGCCAAAGCGCTCGGCCAGCGCCGCGTAGATCAGCGGCAGCGGGACCTCCTGCTCCAGGCCCTCCTGGACGGTCCAAGTGCCCGTCGAGCCACCGGCGACGTGGTCGGCGACATCCCCCAGACCCGACCCCTCCTCGCGGAAGGCCTCCTCGCAGAGTTCGAGCAGCCACGACCGGATGACTGCGCCGTTGTTCCAGGTGTGGGCCACGGCTTCGAGGTCCAGGTCGTACCGACCCTCGTGGAGCAGTTCGAACCCCTCGCCGTAGGCCTGCATCAGC
>CAZOWU010000204.1:0-3971 GCA_964583735.1 uncultured Halobacteriales archaeon
GCATCTTCGTCGGCTCGGGTATCTTCGGCGCCGAGAACCCCCGGGCGATGGGCACTGCCATCGTCGAAGCCGTCAACAACTGGGACGACCCCGAGGCGCTCCTGGGGGTTGCCTCCAACCTCGGCGAGGGGATGTCCGGCGACGCAAACGTCGACCTCCCCGAAGAGGAGAAACTCCAGGGCCGCGGCGTGTAGATGGTCGAGATCCCCGTCACCGCCGAGGGTGAGGAGCCACGTACACCGCCGGACGCCTCCGAGGGGGACACAGGCCGCTCCGACGAGGGCGGCGACGCGCTCGACACCGACCGCCCGACGGCGGAGGTCGTCGACGACATCGACCGGCCGGTGTTGCTGTTCGACGGTGTCTGCAACCTCTGTAACTGGAGTGTCCGGACCATCGTCAGACTGGACCAGGAGGGGAACGTGCTCTTTGCCCCCCTCCAGTCCGACGTGGGGCAGGAACTCCTCTCCCGTGTCGGGATGGACCCGGACTACTTCGACTCCGTCGTTCTGGTCGACGGCGAGGACCACTACACCAAGTCCGAAGCCGTCCTCCGGGTCTGCCGGCTACTCGACGGGCCGGTTCCGTTGCTGTACCCACTGGTTTACCTCCCGGGGGGGCTTCGGGACGGCGCCTACGACCTGGTCGGCGAGTACCGCTACGAGGTCTTTGGCAAGCAGGAGGAGTGCCCGGTCCCCGAGGCGGAGGTCCGGAACCGCTTCCTGGAGCGGTCGCTGGCGTAGGTGTCGACTGTCGGCCCCGACACCGACCCCCGCAGAACCGAGGCGAAACTCTCTGTGTGGGTCGGGCCGTACATCCGCTGATGCCCGACTTCGAGATGGAGTGGCACGACGCGCTGTTTGCGAGTTGGCCGGTCGAGCCCGACCTCCTCGCTCCCCGCCTGCCCGACCGACTGGCAGTCGACACCTTCGAGGGCGATGCCTACCTCTCGGTCGTCCCCTTCGCAATCCGGGACATCCGCCCGGAGAGGTTGCCGGCAGCCGTCGGGCTGTCGACGCCGGAGCTGAACCTCCGCACCTACGTTTCCTGTGACGATGCCCGCGGCGTCTACTTTTTCAGCCTCGACGCCGACGACCTGCTCGGGGTCGTCGGAGCCCGCCTGTTCAACCACCTGCCGTACTACTGGGCTGACGTCGACTACGAGCCGGCCGGGCCGGACGGCCGAAGCCGCTTCGCGAGCCGGCGGCGCACCCCGGGTGCGCGGGCGGCCCGCTTCGACGCCACCTACGGCCCCGACGGCCAGCCCTGCCAGCCCGAGCCCGGGAGCCTGGAGCACTTCCTCGTCGAGCGGTACCGGTACTTCGCGGAAGGGCCGGAGGGCGGGGTGCGCTACGCCGCCATCGAGCACGACTCCTGGCAGCTCCGGCCGGCGACCTGGACCGTCCGGGAGAACACACTGTTCCGGACGAACGGTTTCGACGTGCCGGCCGGCGAGCCCCACCTCGTCTACGGCGACCCGCTGGAGGTGCGGGCCGCGGCGACCGAGCGGTGGCGGTGATGGCGGACGGGGGATCAACCTGAGGCTGTCCGCCCGAATGGAAAACCCCCAAGTTCACCCGTCACATCCGGCTGAATATGCAGATAGCGGCCGTGCTCGCGCAGTCGGTTCCCAGCGACCTCCAGCGCTTCGTCGACAGCCTGAGCACGACCGAAACCAGGGTGTTCGCGACCGCGATGGTGGTACTGGTCGCACTCGGGCTCACCTTCGCCGTCGCGCCCTACCTAGTCGGGCTCGTGGGGCGGCTGGTGGCCCGGCTCAGCCCCGGCGACGAGACCAGCGAGACCGCCGACCTCGTCAACGATTACATCCCCACCACAGTGCGTACGGTCGTGCTCCGGGTGGTACAGGCCGGGCTGCTCGCCGCCGCCGGGCTCACGTTGCTCGGGGTCTGGGGACTGGTTGGACTCGCACTCGACATCGTTCGGTTTCTCGGCTTCTCGCTTCCCCTGCTAACTATGGCCGGCACCACGGTCGTCCTCCTGTTGCTCGCGTACATCGCCATCGACATCTTCGAGGAGTCGGTCGCACGGTACAGCCGCGGTGCCGACCGGATCACCGAACACCAGGAGGAGGTCATCTACCGGGTCGGCAACCTCGCCATCATCGCCGTCACCGTCGCCACCGCCCTCAGCTTCTGGGGGATCGACTTCTCCGGACTGCTCGTCGGGGCCGGCTTCCTGGGGATCGTCGTCGGCCTGGCCGCCCGGCAGACGCTGGGCTCGCTCATCGCCGGCCTCGTGTTGATGTTCGCCCGCCCCTTTACGATCGGCGACTGGGTCGAGGTCGGCGACAAGGAGGGGATCGTCACCAAGATCACCGTCTTCAACACGCGGCTGGAGAACTTCGACGGCGAGTCGATCGTCATCCCCAACGACCGGGTGAGCGACAGCGCTATTATCAACCGGAGCGAGCGGGGCCGGCTGCGGATCCGGCTCGATGTCGGCGTCGACTACGAGGTCGACCCCGAGCGGGCCCAGGATATTGCCCTGGACGCCATCGATGACGTCGATTCCGTCGCGCCGACGCCGCCGCCCCAGGCCATCCCCAAAGCCTTCGATGACTCCAGTGTGGTGGTCGAACTCCGCTTCTGGATCGACCGGCCCACGCCACAGCAGAAGTGGCGGGCCATCTCCTCAGTTGTCCAGGCAGTCAAGCGCGCTTACGACGAGGAGGGGGTCAAGATCCCCTTCCCGCAGCGGGAACTCACTGGCCGGGCCGAGACAGGCGGCTTCCGGGTCCGCGACGGCGACAGCGAGGGCGACGTGGTCGACCGGGACCTCGGGCGGTCCCCGGCCGTCGATGCCCCCGAACCCGAGGACTGAGCCGGCTGAGCTGTCTGTCACAGCGTGAGACTCTCTGTTGTGACTCACAGTACTTGTTGGACCGATGTCCCGGCGATTGCCCACATCGGGGTCGGCAGGCGCCGGGAACAGACGACAAGAATCACTATCAGTAGACGGTCGCGCCGTCGCCGATGGCGGTCTGGTAGACCGAGGCGTCGACTCCGCGGTCCTCGAAGGCGTCGAGCATCGCCACGCCGACCCCGCGGCGGTCGCCCTCGTGGCAGGCCGCGATCACTGTCGGGCCGGCACCGCTGATCGTGACACCGGTCGCCCCCGCCTCGAAGGCGGCCTCCCGGACGGTGTCGTAGCCGTCGATGAGTTCCGCGCGGGCCGGCGTCACGACGGAGTCGTACATCCCCTCACCGACCAGGTCGGGGTCGTCGCGGTGCATCCCGGTGGTGAGGGTGGCGGCGTTGCCCACCGTTTCGACCAGCTCGCTCACCCGCATCCCATCGGGGACCACCCGGCGGGCGTCCCGCGTCGAGACGACGATGTCGGGGAGGCAGGCGACCAGCGGCACGTCGGCGTCGACACACCGGACCCCGTCGGGGGTGGCGATGGTGAATCCGCCGAGGATTGCCGGCGCGACGTTGTCGTCGTGAGCGTCCCCCGACACCACGGCCTCCCCCTCGGCGGCGACCGGAACCAGCTCCTCGCGGGACTTGCCGCGGTCGTAGAGTTCGTTCAACGCGACCGCCGCGGCGGCGGCGCTGGCCGCAGAGGAACCCAACCCGGAGGCCGGCCGAATCCCCTTGTCGATCCGGATGTGCGCTGGCGCCTCCAGTGCGTCCGCGACCGCGCCGACGGTGTTCTTCTCGGGGTCCTCGGGAATGTACTGGCTGCCCGCCCCCGTCACGTCGATGGTCGTCCGGTCGGTCTTCTCGACGCGGACGACGTCGGCCGGACGCTCCAGGGCCACCCCAAAGACGTCGAAGCCGCTGCCGAGATTCGCGCTGGTGGCCGGCGCCCGGACGGTTCGCATACCCCCGCTTCCGCGGTGGCACGCAAAAAACTCACGAACCACCGTTTTCCCGCTCGGGTTCGAGTCGCGCCTCCGGCGCGCTGCTGCTGGTGTCGGTGCGGTGTACCTGCCCTTCCCGGTCCTC
>CAZOWU010000205.1:0-3946 GCA_964583735.1 uncultured Halobacteriales archaeon
CTCGGCGCCGTTGACGACGGGAATCCCGTAGGCGTCCGCAAAGCGGGTGACGTACGTGCTCCGGCTAGTGGCGAGACACCGGTCCACGAGCACGTCCACGCCCGCCATGTCCGCTGGCGGCTCCTCGAGGCCAAAGCGCTGGCGGCGGACGTCGACCTTGGCGACCTCGTGACCCCGCTCGCGCAGCTCGCCGAGCAGGAGTTTCTCGTCTTTCCGGATCCGGGAGTAGCAGAGTCCGACCTTCATGCTGTCCTCCTGGTCGCGCGGGCCGCGGTGCTCACTCGCCCCAGTCCTCCTCGAGTTCGGGTGCCGTGTCGAGTTCGACGGGGCTGGCCCCCACGACCTCGAGCTCGGCACCGCAGGTCGCGCAGTCGACGATTTCTCCGACCTCAAGACCCTCGTGCAGGGAGACCTCGGCCCCGCACTCGATGCAGTCTGCCATTGTACACCTCTCTCGCGCGCCTACCCACTTAAAGCCTTCGAACATGTAAGAATTAGTTTGTGATGCAAACGCCTATCTATCGGTGTTTGGAGACCTCCGAAACCGCTTCAGTATTATTGTATACTATTATTGGCAAGTCGTCCCCACGAGGGCGACGGCGGCAGCGGCGGTCGCAGTTGCGGCCGCACTCCCCCAGTTGTCGGCCGGGTGCCGGGGGCTCGCGCGCGTTCAGACATACGTTGCCACCTCCGCGCTCAGTTGTTCGCTCGCAGCCTCGACGCGTTCGCGGCGCCGCTGGACGGCCTCGCGGTCCTCGCCGAGTTCCTGGCGGGCCCGCTCCAGGTGTGCCTCGACGGTTTCCGGCGCGGGCCCACCCCGGGAGTTCCGCATCGCGACGTTCGCGGCAGGGTCCAGCGCGTCCGCCAGCGCCTCGCGGTCGACGCGGCCGGTCACTGGTTCGCCCATCACGGCCTCACCCGCCGCGTCCAGCGCGTCGACGCCGGGCGCCGACTCGCCGGCCGCCATCTCTTCTGTGACCTGCGCGACGACCTCGTGGGCCGTCCGGAAGGGGACGCCCGACTGGGCCAGCAGGTCCGCCACGCCCGTCGCCGTCGAAAAGCCCTCGCCGGCCGCCTGCTCCAGTTCGCCGGCCGGCCACGCTGCCGTTGTGACCGCGCCGACGGCCACCTCGAGGCTCTCCGTCGTGCTGTCGACCGCGTCCCAGGCGTGGCGGCCCGCCCGCTGGAGGTCGCGGTTGTACGCCCGCGGGAGCCCCTTCAACGTCGTCAGCAGGCCCTGTAGCCCCGACACGGCGTCGCCGGTCCGGCCCCGAACCAGTTCCAACGTGTCGGGATTCTTCTTCTGGGGCATGACCGACGACGTCGAGGCGTAGTCGTCGGCCAGCTCGACGTGGCCCTTGCTGGCCATCGTCACCAGGTCCTCGGCTACCCCCGACAGGGTTGTCGCGAGCCCGGCTATCCCTGCCACGGTCTCGACGAGGAAATCCCGTGCCGAGACGGCGTCGGTGGCGTTCTCGACCAGCCCGTCGAACCCCAGCAACTCGGCGGTCCGCTCGCGGTCGACCTCGAAAGTCGTCCCGGCGAAGGCCGCCGCCCCGAGTGGCGACGTGTTCGTCCGGCCGTAGGCGTCGACCAGCCGCGCCGTGTCCCGCGCCAGCGCCCCCTCGTAGGAACACAGCCAGTGGGCAACGGTGGTGGGCTGGGCCGGCTGGAGGTGCGTGTAACCGGGCATCACCGTCTCCGTGTGCTCGGTGGCGGTCCCCAGCAGCTGCTCGCGGGCCTCCACCAGCACTTCCAACGTCTCCAGCAGGTCTTCCCGCAGCCGGTAGCGGATGCAGGCGGCCACCTCGTCGTTGCGCGAGCGGGCGGTGTGCATCCGCCCGCCCGCGGGCCCGACCCGGTCGATGACGGCCGTCTCGGTGGCCTCGTGGACGTCCTCGCCGTCGGGCAGCGCGTCGTGCCCTGCCGCCTCGACCGCGGCGAGTGCATCCAGGATGGCCCCGGCGTCCGCCCCGTCGACGACCCCCTGCTCGGCGAGCATCACGACGTGGGCGCGGTCCACGGCGAGGTCGGCGGCGAAGATGCGCTCGTCGTCGGCAAGCGACGAGAGGAAGGCACGGGCGGGGCCCCCCGAGAAGCGGTCCCGACGGACGACACCCCCGCTGTCGGCGCCGCTGGTGTCTCCGCCGGTGCCGGCTGCGGGACGCTCGTCGCGCCCCGCGTCGCCGGCCCCGTCGTTCGCGCCTTCCTCCGTCATCTCACTCCTCCTCGTCCGTGCCGTTGCCGGCACGCTCGTTCTCGATAGCGCGGTTGGCCAGCCGGGACTGGAAGCCGTGGTACTTGGCGACGCCGGTGGCGTCCTCCTGGGTGATGCCGCCGGTGACGTCCTCCTCGTCGAAGGAGGCCGCCGACTCCGAGTACACCGAGAAGTCGCTCTCGCGGGCGACCGGGCGGCAGTGGCCGCCCTCCAGCTTCACGGTGACGGTGCCGGTGACGCGCTGGTTGGTCGTGTCGATAAAGCCCTCCAGGGCCCCGACGAGTGGCGCGTCGACCAGCCCCTGGTAGCCCTTCTGGGCCCACTGCTGGTCGACCTGCTGTTTGAACTGGCGTTCCTCCTGGGTGAGCACGAGCTGTTCGAGCGCCTCGTGGGCCGTCAGCAACACGGTGGCGGCGGGGTGCTCGTAGTTCTCCCGCACCTTGAGCCCGAGCATCCGGTCTTCCATCATGTCGGTCCGGCCGACGCCGTGGGCGCCGGCCCGCTCGTTGAGTTCCTCGACCAGCTCGACGGCTTCGACGGTCTGCCCGTCCAGCGCGACCGGTTCGCCGGCAGCGAACTCGACCTCGACCAGCTCGGCCTCCTTCCCGCCGGGATTTTGCGTCCAGTCGTAGATGTCGTCCTCCGGGATGGTGGCAGGGTCCTCGAGTTCCGAGCCCTCGATCGACCGGCTCCAGAGGTTGGTGTCGATGCTGTACCGTCCCTCGCTGCCGCCCTCGACGGGCAGGCCCCGCTCGGCGGCGTACTCCTGCTCCCACTCGCGGGTCAGCCCGAGTTCGCGGACGGGCGCGACCACCGCCAGCGGCGAGTCACGCCAGACGGCCTCGAACCGGAGCTGGTCGTTGCCCTTCCCGGTGCAGCCGTGGGCGACGGCGTCACACTCCTCTTCGAGGGCGACGTCGAGGATCGATTGGGCGATAACCGGGCGGGCCAGCGCCGTCCCCAGGGGGTACCCCTGGTAGGTGGCGTTTGCCTTCACCGAGCGCAGACAGAGGTCCGCGAAGGCCTCCCGGGCGTCGACGACGTAGTGCTCGACGTCGAGTGCGGCGGCGGTCTCCTCGGCTTCGTCGAACTCCTTGCGGGGCTGGCCGACGTCGACTGTGACGCCGACCACCTCGTCGTAGCCGTACTCCTCTTCGAGTAGCGGTACGCAGACTGTGGTGTCGAGCCCCCCCGAGAAGGCGAGCGCGACGCGTGTGGTGTCGTCCTCTGGCATGTGTTGTGTAGGTGTGGTGCGCGTGGTGTGCGCGGTCCGTGTGGGTGTCGGATGGCCGCTCTCCGGTCCGGTGTCGGGTGTCGAGTGAACGGCTGACCGCCCCAGGACCCGACGGTGGGCGGCGGTCGGACGGCGCGAGACGGGAGGAGTGGGTGAAGACGGGCCTTACCGGCCCGGTCGTCGCACTCGGAGAAGGGCGGACCCGCTGGCGGGCCGGGCGCGGCCTGAGGCGCGGGTCGATTTCATGTAGATATTTCTATCCCGTGTGTCTTCAAATATCTTCCGAGAGGGAGCCGGTCTGTGAGGGGTTCGCAGGCGCCCGGCCCCGTGACGGCCCCCGCTCGCGGCCGACCGCGTTCGTCTGGCCGGGACACTCGCTACGCGCTACGCACCGGACTGCTCGCCGCTTTGCGTGTCGGTCTCCGTCCCGGTCGCGGTGTCGTCCTGGCTGTCGGACGTGTCGGCGGCGGTGCCGTCGGGTGCGGCGGTGCCGT
>CAZOWU010000206.1:0-3912 GCA_964583735.1 uncultured Halobacteriales archaeon
TCACCGACGTCGAACTCGACACTGCTGTCGGTCGACTCGAGCGTGACATCCATCGAGACCGACGAGTTGTTCTCGAACTCCGGCGTGGTGCTGGCATCGTCGACGCCTTCGAGCCCGAGCAAGGCGTTCTGGTCCGCCGCAGTCTGCACGCTCACCCCCCTGTCGGCTGCAACCTCGGAAAACGCCCCGGACTGCATGAGCGCACCGCTCCCGACGGCGAGCGAGCCCAGCCCGATCAAGAAGCGTCTGCGATTGACCATATTTGAGACGACACCCACGAGCGCGACCCCCTGCAGGTCAACTGGTATGTACACCTTACTGGACAGCGGATAAAAGGACACTGGTCCTATCGGACCGCGATATTCAGGATCTGAAATGCTACGAAACATATAGGCACGCGACGGAGTAGTAACCAGTACAGCGAAGACATGGCAGTCGGAACGTACGCCCGGTACGCGCTCGGGGGGCTGGTCGTCGTCCTCCTGCTCGCACTCCTCGTCGGACAGCTGCTGGGCCAGCCACTCCTGTTGACGTACGTCCAGACCGACAGTATGTCCCCCACTATCGAGCCCGGGGACGGCTACATCGTGCTCCCGAGTTCGGTCACTGGCGGCGTGAGCGAGGGCGACATCGTCCTCTACGAGGCCCAGGAGTTCGACGGGGGTGGGCTGACGACCCACCGGGTGGTCGACACCACCGAAGAGGGCTACATCACCCAGGGGGACAACAACCCCTTCACCGACCAGGACGGCGGCGAGCCCCCAGTCCAGGAGGGCCAGGTCGTCGGTGTCGCCCTCCAGGTCGGCGGCGGCCCCGTCATCGTCCCGTGGCTCGGCGTCCTGGTCACGACAGTCCGGGGTGTCGTGACCGCCGTCGTAGGAGCGGTCCTGGGTGTCGTCGGTCTCGACACGGAGACGGGTGCGGGCGCGGTGGGCGCCGTCGCCATCGTCGCAGGACTGCTGATGTTGCTGGGGAGCGTCCTGCTGGGCGGTCAGCGGCCGAGCCGGAGCTACAACAGGTCCCGGGGCTCGTTCATCCTCCAGGGGGAGGTGCTGACGGTCCTGTTCGTGCTCGCGGTGCTCGTCCCTGCCAACGCCTCGATGGTGATCCCGGGCGGCACCGCGGAGTACACCGTCCTTAGCTCCGAAAACCCCGCCGAGGACAACGCCGTCCAGCCCGGTGAGACGCTCGAGCTACGGTACACCGTCCAGAACAGTGGAGTCGTTCCCATGCACGCCGTCGTCGAGCCCGCGAGCAGCGGCGTGCGGGTCGACCAGCGACAGCTCTCCGTCCCGTTCCAGGGGGATGCCTCGACCAGCGTCGCACTCCAGATCCCCGAGGAACCCGGCACCTACACCCGCTACGTCCACGAACACCGGTATCTCGGGGTCCTGCCCGGGTCCTGGGTCGCCACACTCCACCGGGTCCACCCGCTGGTGGCGCTCGGTGGTATCAACATCGTCATCGCGGCGGTGGTCGCTGGTGTGACGCTTTCCACCGTCGGCACCGGACGGGTCCGGCTGCGCTCGCGGTCCCGCGAGGAATCGGCCGGCAGTCGGGTCCGCGATGCCCTCCGCCGGGACTGACCGCGCGGAATCGGACGAGCGCGGGTGAGAGAAGCCGGTCATCCGTGACGCTGGACACGCCCGCGCTCCCGACCACGCCCAACGTCTCTGTCGTCGACAGAACAGGTCTCCCGAGCTTACTTGCTGTCGTGCTCGCCGCCCTCGGCACTCTCGTTCCACTCGGGAATGTCTCCCCCTTCGTTCTCCCCACTCGCCTGTTTGCCCTCGAACCCGTCGTCGTCGAACAGCGACTCGATATCGGAATCGCCGCCGTTGGCCGTCCACCCGTTCCCGGCTGTCTCGACGTCCGGGAACGAGCCCTCGGTACCGAGGTCGAACCTGCCGAACAGCCAGTTGTGGACCGAAGATGTCGATGGTGCGTAGACGTACGCGACGTCCTCGCGGCCCCGGAGCACGTAGAAGGCGTCATCGTCCTCGATGACGCGGTTGTTGGTGTCGATTGCGAGGTCGACCAGCCCGGAGAGGCTGTTCACCTGCACGACGGTCTGGTACTGGTCGATACCGGGGAGCTGCCCCCGGGTGATCCAGTCGTCGAACTCCTGTCGTTGCTCCGCGACCAGACACCGCTCGCGTTCGGCCTCACTCAACTCGATCAGGTCCCGGCGCGAGGCGTAGGCGAGGGCCCCGAAGGCAACTAGCCCGGCGACCAGTCCCAGCGGGGCGCCGGCGCGCGTCAGCAACGGCGTCTCGACCGGCTCACGGACCGTGTCAGTCCGCAGCGGCGTGCCCGCTGCCAGGGTCTGCTCCTCGTCCACCCGGTAGGTCGGCGGTCGAACCACGAGCGGGAGGTCGCTGGTGTGCTCGCGGGAGAGGTCTTGGCCCGCGACGGAGCCGTTCACCGAGGTCCGTGTCCTGACGATGACTTGCACGTCGCCGACTCGCGCGCCGAGTTCGGATTCGACCTGGGAGATCCGGCGAGTGACACGGGTGGTGTTGACCGACAGCGAGACGTCGTGCGCGTCGCCCGGCGCGAGCGACCGGGAGGTTTCGGAGGCCAGCGGCCGAGCGTCACGCCAGAGCGTCTCGCCGTCCTCGTCGAGTGCACGGATGACCAGTTGTGCCTCCGTCCGGGCAGTCACGTCACCTCCCTCGCTCGCGCTCTCGGTGCCGGTGAGGTCGTAGCTGTAGGCGTAGTCCACGTCGAGGCTGGGAGTGAGCCGCATGTAGTACAGCGGGCGGTCACGCACGGTCTCACCCTCGGTCCAGATGGTGCTGTCGTTTCGCACCACTGCGCTGTGCTCGAAGTCGGTCGACTCGTTCAGCGACGAGACGACCACCTCCTCGGTCTCGTAATCCGTGCTGGCGTAGGCGGCGTAGGTGCCGACCCCGGCCAGTAGCGTCAGGAGAACGAGTCCCGCCACGACGACGGGGAACCAGTCGCTGACCAGCCGGCGGACCCGTAGCGTCGTCGGGATATTAGCAGTCATTAGTAAATTCTGTCGGGACCGGCACAGCGGTCCCGGTCGAGGGTCTCCGTGTCACTCCAGCTCCGGTGGCCGTTCGGTCCGGCCGAGTTTTGTCTGGTGGTTTCGATACACGTGGACGGCGGCAGAGACCGCGAACCCGGCGACCACGAGCCCGGCCCAGACGATGTTGGGCGCCGGGATGGGCACGAGGCCGAACCACGCGAATCCGAGCACGACACCGCCGATTAGCGAGAGCCAGAGGTAGTAGACCCCCCACGAGACTGACTGCTCCGGGACGATGTCCATGTAAACGTTGAGCCGCTCTGCTGCCGGCGTCAGCTCGATGTCGTCGTCCCACTCGATGATCCCGGCATCCTCCATCGTGGGGAGGTGGGTCTGTTGCAGGGAGGTGTAGGTCCGCTTGCGCTCGGTAGAGGTTATCTCGTTGACAGATTTCTCGAGTTCCCAGGCCGCAACCTGCTCGGCCAACTCGGACAGCGTCACCGGCTCCTCGGACCGTTTGCAGTAGTGGAGTGCGTATCGCCGGCGGTGGTTGCTCAGCAACTCGAACGTCTCGTCACGGTTTCCCTCTGCGTTCTGCATCGATATTGAATTCTGATTTGTCTATTGGCGTCTACTCCGTTTCAACTTTCGGCCTCCAAATTCAATTCTGATTCTCGGTTGTGGGTGTTTGGCATTCAACGTTGGGACTCTATCGGCACTCGTTATTCGACAGACACCGGCACCTGAGGGCGAAACAGCCCCCTATTCCGCGCTCTCGACGTAGGGCAGGCCTGCGGCGGTCTCCCGAACCCGGTCGAGGTTCCGGTACATCAGCTCGGTGGTGTCCCAGATCCCCTCGACAAGCGCTTCGCGCATGGCGTCGTCGACCTCGACGTCGACCGTCCGGTCGCCGTACC
>CAZOWU010000207.1:0-3911 GCA_964583735.1 uncultured Halobacteriales archaeon
CGACGTGGCGGTCATCGCCGACCCCGACGCCGACGGGCTGGCCTGCACCGCGCTCGTCCGAGTCGCCCGCGGCGCCGGCGAACTCGTCCCGGCCGGCCCCCACAACCTCGACGACGCGCTGGCGTGGGCCGCCGAGTACACCACCCCCGAGACCGAGCTGTTCATCTGTGACCTCTGTCCGGACAGCACCGGAGACATCGAGGCGGTCGACGCGGTCGCCGACCGCGTCGGGTCGGCCGCGTGGTACGACCACCACCAGTGGGACGGGGACCTCGCGGAGACGGTCCGGGAGGCAGGCGTCGACCTCGTCGTCGGTGACTCCGACGAGGTCTGCACCGCCGACGTCGCGCTCGAGGAACTGGACCACGACTTCGCGGAGCGGTATCGCGACCTGGCGGCCGCCACCCGCGACCACGACCTCTGGGTCCGGGAGGACCCGCGCTCTGACGACCTGGCGGACTACGCCTACTGGGTCGACCCCGAGGAGTACATCGACACAGTCGTCGAACACGGCGCGGACCTGCCGGCCGAGGTCGAGGAGTTCCTGGCCGAGCAGCGCGTCGAGAAGGAGGCCCTAATCGAGAAGGCGACCGACCGTGCGACGCTACGGGAGGTCGGCCCCTGGACCGTGGGCGTGACCTACGGCCGCTGCTCGCAAAACGAGGTCGCCGAGAACCTCCGCGAACAGGGCGCCGACGCCGCCATCATCGTCAAGCCCGCCGGCTCCGCGTCGATCCGCGGTACCGAGGGGTTCGAGCGGTGCCACGAGGTCGCCGCCCAGGTCAACGGCGGCGGCCATCCGAAGGCCGCGGGCTGCAAGCCCGATATCTACGACGACATGCTCGACTACGCCCACCACTGGACCACCCAGGGTGCGGTCGCGAAGCAGGCGATCGTGGGCGCCTTCCGCCGGCTGGCCGACGAGGAACGACTCGATACCGAGCGGTGAGTTCCCGCGGTAGTCGGTGTCTCCCCGGAGAGGCGTCGGCCGGAGACGGAGCGCATCCGGTGCTGGTCGTGGGTATCCCACCGCACGTCCTGGCGGCGGACCCTGCGAAGGTGAGACGGTGAGGGACGCTCACCCTTCGCTGGTGGTGTCATCCCCGGGGACGAACCGTGCCGCCACCCAGCCGAGTGCAGCGGCGATGCCAGCAGGTATCAGAACGAAGACGAGGAGTGCGAAAAAGAGCCCACCGCGTTCCCCGAGGCCGCCATCGACACTGACAACCGGGCTGAGTGCGACCACAGGCACCAGCAGCAACACGACAGCAACGGCGTAGCCGGTTCTCGAAACCGCACCCTGGACGGTTCGGCGACGGACGAGATAGGCAGTGGCTCCCAGCCACGCAACCAGGCCGAAAGGAAGTGCCCATCCACTGCCAGTCGCGAGCAGCGAGACGACGGTTCCGACTGTGCCGACGACGACCCCGCCCCCGATACCGACCAGGACGGTCAGCGTGTTGTCGACGAGTCCGTCCGGGTCCAACAGTTGTCCGGATTCCTCCGTGACGGGGGGTGCCTGTGACTCCCCTGGTGTGGGGCTGGCTGCGTCCCACGTCCCGTCCTCGTCCGCGTCAGCGGCCTCGAGTTCGTCGGTGAGGTCGGTGGAACAGTGCATACAGTAGGTGGCTGTCTGCCCGATCGGCTCGCCACACTCCGGACACCGTGGGTCGTCGGCAGCCCCAGCCATCTCGTTATCTCCGTTCAGCGTCCACCCTGAAGGACCTTTCCGCCAGCCCCGGTCGTGGAGCGCCCTCGGGACCCCGCTCGCCCGACCCGTTCCGGTACGTCTCCCGTATTCATACGGTCGCGCGTCACGATCTACCATCGATCACCCGGACAGAATGGGGTATCACGGTAACGGACCACGCGCGACCGTATCAGCACGGATATCTCGGGAAGACTGCCAGTGGACCAGCCTGTGTCACACGCGGTCGTCACGACCCTGGACAGGGGCGGTGGCGGTCACCCGGGTTCGAACGGTCGCAAGTGTCGCGGGTACCATCCCGGTCGGTCGCCGCTAGCTGCCGGGGTAGCGGCCGACAGCTGTTCTGCTCACTCCCCGGCCAGCCACTTCTCGGAGTACCGCTGTCCACACTCGCAGGCGACATAGCCGTGAACGACGTCGCCCTCGGCGTACAGCCCCTCGACGTCCTCGTTCTGTGCCTCGGCGAAGGCAAACAGCAGGCGGGCCTCGTGACCGTCTCCGTCCCCGCTGCTGTCGGGGCAGGTTCCGCCGGTCAGGTTGCGGTCGACCTCCCCTTCCGTGTCAATCGCCTCCTGGGCGAAGGCCATCGGGTCGATGCCGGTCGCGGACTGGAAGGCCCGCCGGCCAGCCTCGCCGTCGACGACCAGCACGACGCCGTCGTCGGTGCGCTCGCCCTGCTCGGCCAGGGCGTCGATGCCGGAGACAGCGGCCTCGTGGAGAAAGAAGGCGACGTCGTCGGGGCACTCGCCGGCGAGAAACTGCTCGCGGTCGCTCGGGCTCATTGCCGGCGGGAGCGGGTCGGGAAGTAAAAGCCGTCCGGTCCGCGGTCCGCGTCAGGACGAGGAAGTGCAGGCGGGTTTCTCCGAGAGGTTCCGCCACGCTTCGTCGAGCTTGTTCGTGACCGTCGAGCGCTCTTCGACGTCGACCGCGACGTCGTCGTCGAAGGCGACGCGGACCCCCTCGATGTTGCGCCGGTAGACCTTGATCCGTCGTCGGTCCTCCGAGAGGACGTTGTCGTGCAGCTCGAGCAGCCCGTGGTCGGTCAACTCGTCGATCCGCCGGTAGCAGGTGGCGATCGGGATGTCGAGTTCCTCGCTCAGCTCCTGGGCCGACTGGGGCTCCTCGGCCGCCTCCAGAATCTCGGCGCTGTATTTGTTCCCCAACGTGCGGAGTACGTCTACTGACGCCATCGGATATGAACGTTATCGTCGGCCAGGCATTAAAGCTATCGGGAATTGAAATGACGTGAAACTACCCCGTCAGAGGGGTCCGCGTCCGTCCGGAGCGTTCCTGCGATATCGACCCGCGCGACTGTTATTGATTATGATAACTGCGGGTTCTAGAAGGGTGACTCGCCCTCGCTGAGCATCGAGAAGGCGCTGGCGTTCTGGTGGACGCGGATCCCGCCCTGGGCAATCTCCATCGGGAAGATGTCGGTGTCGATGTCCTGCTTTCGCATCTTCGCGACCCAGACGTAGCGGTTGACGCCCGACTCCGTCGGCGTCTGTAGCAGGAAGATATTGCCGTCTGTCAGGAAGTTCTCCAGGCCAATGTCGGTTTCCGGGAAGACCGTCCCCTGCTCGTTCGTCATCACCGTAGTGAGCCCGTTCTCCCGGAGGATATCAGTGAGCTTCAGTAAGTAGGTCCGCTTCTCGCGCTCGTCCTCGAAGAAAAGCTGGAACATGGTCAGCGAGTCGAGCACCAGCCGTTCATAACGGGAGTCCTGGACGTCGTCGAGGATGAGTTCGAGCGAGGAGTTGAAGTCGTTCTCGCGCAACAGCTCCCGTTTGTCGAAGATACGGATCGCTCCGGTGTCGACGTGTTCCTGCCAGTTCTCGAAACCGATCGACTCGGCAGCCTGTCTGAGGTCCTCCTCGTTCTCCTCGAAGGAGAGGTAGATCCCTTCCTCGTCGAAGGACTCGACGCCGTTGTAGATGTACTGTAGCCCAAAGACGCTCTTGCCGGCACCGGGGTTACCGGAGATGAGTGTCGTCGAGTTCCGGACGATGCCACCCCCCATGATCTCGTCGAGCCCGTCGATCCCTGTCTCCGTGAGTTCGACCATCTACCTGTGTACTCTGTGGCGAGCGTAATAAAAGAGTGTTCCCACGCGTGACACGCCGACCACGGGGGACAGGCAGGCCACGCGCAACCGACGGTCCGGCCTGATACGGTCGTGCGTACTTCCTTTCGAGACCACGAA
>CAZOWU010000208.1:0-3897 GCA_964583735.1 uncultured Halobacteriales archaeon
ATCGACCGGATGGCCTCCGCGCTCGGCCTTCCCGAGAACGTCCGCGAGACTGCCTCCGTCATCTACCGGCGGGCCCTCGACGAGAATCTCCTGCCCGGCCGGTCCATCGAAGGCGTCTCCACAGCATCGGTGTACGCCGCCGCCCGCCAGGCCGGCGTCCCACGCTCGCTGGACGAGATCACGGACGTCTCCCGGGTCGAGAAGTCGGAGATCGCCCGCACCTACCGCTACGTCGTGCGGGAACTCGGTCTCGAAGTCAAGCCTGCCGACCCCGAGAGCTACGTGCCCCGCTTCGCCTCGGGCCTCGACCTCTCCGAGGAGTCCGAACGCCGCGCCCGCCAGCTGCTCCAGAACGCCAAAGAACAGGGCGTCCACTCCGGCAAGTCCCCGGTCGGGCTGGCAGCCGCTGCCGTCTACGCCGCCTCGCTGCTCACCAACGAGAAGACCACACAGGCCGCGGTCAGCGACGTCGCGGACATCTCGGAGGTCACCATCCGCAACCGCTACCACGAGTTGCTGGAAGCCGAACAGGACCTGTCGGCAGCGTAACCACCCGGACGGCTTCCAGGGTGGCCGTTCTCACTGGCGGGTCGTGTGGAGACACTTCGCTCACGCCACAGGCCGGGTCCCTGAGAGCATATCGGGGACCGGCCGAGAGCCTCCCAGCCACGTCGCGGGGGTGTGGGACGGGTTACTCACCGTCCAGCGGTTCGCCGCGGCGGTCGATCCGCGTGGCGGGCAGGCCGGCGCGTTCGGCGTGCTCGCGGACCGCATCCTCGCTTTCAGCCTGGTAGTGACAGAACGTCCCTGTGATCAGCTCTTCCTCGTCAGTCAGGACTTCGGACTCGACCCACCGAATGCCGACACCCTCGTCCCGCAGTTCCTGCAGGGCGTCGCCGGACTGTTCGCCAGCCGCGTCCAGTTCTTCCGCGGTGATCGGTTCCTCCAGCGAGCGGAGGATAAGGAAGTCTTCCAAGTCTTGGTCGGACATTGCTCACTCCGACTGGTCCATTCAACGCGCTGTCTCATAAACGTGGGGAGGGTTGTCGGTAGCGGGACACGACCGCGGCTTTTTGTGAACCCCAGTCCAGGGTGAGACATGGACTTCGGGGGTTTCGTACTCGCCGCCAGTACGGCCGACCTCGCCGACGAGCCGGCGGCCCGCGAGCACGCCGACGTCGTGGAGGTCCGGCTGGACCTCACGGCAGAGCCGATGGCTCAACTCCGCGCCTACGACGGCGAGCTCCCGCTGCTGGTCACCAACCGGGTCACCTGGGAAGGTGGCGAGGCCGCCGACACCCCCCGGCGGCTAGACCGGCTGGCGGCCGCCATCGAGCACCCCAGCGTCGAGGCAGTCGACCTAGAACTCGCAGCACTGGCGGAAGACGCTGGTGACGAACTGAGCGCCGACCACTCGGCCACCCGGGTCCGCGAGGCCGCCCGGGAGCAGGGCGTGACGGTCCTCGCGTCGGCCCACAACTTCGAGAAGACCCCCGGCCGGAGCCGGATGGCGGACCTGCTCGACCGGGCCGGCGAGCACGGCGACATCGCCAAGCTGGCGGTCACTGCCGACTCGCCTGACGACGTGCTGGACCTGCTCGCGGTCACCCGCGCGGCGACCCGGGACGGTCGGCAGGTGGCGACGATGGCGATGGACGAGGCCGGCCGCCACTCCCGGGCGGTCGCACCGCTGTACGGGTCGCGGGTCGGGTACGCCCCCGTCGACCCCGAGGAGGCGACCGCGCCCGGCCAGTACGACCTCGCGACCCTCGCGGGGCTGGTCGAGCGACTGGGCGTCCGGCGGGCGGAAGATTAAACAAGCGGTGACCACCCACCCATCAATAGTGGAGACAGACTCGGCCGACCCGGCGGACTCGCCGGATTCGACTGGCAAGCGGCCGTGGCTAGCCGCGCTGTTATCCGTGCTCTATCCGGGGCTCGGCCACGTCTACCTCCGGCTGTGGGGGCGTGCCCTGCTGTGGTTTCTCTCCATCGTCACCGCAACTGCGCTCCTTGTGCCCCCGGAGGTCTACCCCTCGACACTGTCGGTGCGCGCGGCGATGGAAGCCGCACGGGCGCTGCCGCTGACGGTCAGCCTCACCATCCTGTTGATGACCATGCTGAACGTCCTCGACGCGTACATGATGGCAAGGCAAAGCGGCGAGGAGCGCCCGGAGGGGAAGAAAGCGACCTGCCCGAACTGCGGCAAGGAGGTCGACGAGGACCTCGAGTTCTGCCAGTGGTGTACGACCGAACTCGAGTAGCGAGTCTCCCCGGCACCGGTGGGGTCACTTCTCGATGATCGACTCCTCGACAGCCTCGCCGAAGTGGCGGGCAGTGTCCTCGTAGTAGACCAGCAGTTCGTCGCCGGGTTCGAGGTCGGTGACAGCAGTGCGACCCTCGTGGGTGTGGACCTTGATCGTCTCGGCGTTTTGCAGCAGCGTCTCGACCCGGTCTCCACCTTCGGTCTCGGCCTGGACCCGGAACATGGGCCGTTTCTCGATCTTCGCGCGGCCGACGACGGCCTCGCGGGTGTCCCCGTCAGTGTCGACGATCTGGACCTCCGTCCCGCTGCAGACCTCCGAGAGGTAGGTCGTTCCTCCACCCGGGACCCGGAGGTAGGCGTGGACTGCGCCGGCGTTGACCCGGAACGGACGGGACGCGACGTACGGTGACTCGGCGGTCTCGGCGTGAACGAAAAAGAGCCCCCGAGACATCGAGCCGACCAGCATCCCCTCGTCGTGGCTCATCATGTTCCCGGTGTCGATGCAGACCCGGTCGGCCGAACCGGTCTGCTCGACTTCGGTGACTTCGGCGTACTCCAAGTCGAGTGTCTCCCGCTCGACGGCGTCGCGGGCCTCGACGGTCCGGCGGATCTCGGCAGGGTCGTCGGTATCCAGCAGTACCGCGTCGGCCCCGATCTCGAGGGTCTCGTAGGCGGTTGCGGCCTCCTCGGCGGTCCGGACCCCCGCCACGAGGGTCGTCTCCTCGCCGATCCGGGCGATCAGGTTCTCCAGCGGGATGATCTGCCAGTTCTCGCCGACGACGAGGGTGTGTTCTGCCTCGCCAGCGACGGCCTCCGCGAAGGCCTCGTAGCTCTCGTCGAAGATGCGGACGTAGCCAGCCTGGGCACCGTCGCCCCGCAACGCCGAGAGGTCCGCAGACCCGGAGAAGTCGGAGGGAAGGTCGACCGTGCCGTCGCCCTCGCCGTCCTTGCCGACGACGGTCGCGTCCGGGCTCGGTCCCTGGTCTTCGGCTTCCATGACGTGGACGTCGCCGCCGCCGAAGGCCGCGACGTTGACCTCGCCGAGTTCCCGGACCCGCTCGACGTCGCCCAGGTCGACCAGTACCCAGTCGACGCCGGCCTCCAGCCCGGCCGTGATGCGCCGTTTGCGGGCCTCCCAGTCGCCGACTTCGTCGTCCGCTTTCAGCCAGACCGCGCGTGTCATGTGCCAAGGCTGGCGGGCGGGTGGCTTCAACGTGGCGGATCCAGGGACTCGGGGCGCCCGAGTCACCCCGCAACCGAGACTCAAACGGCCGTTTGTGCCTACAGTACGGCTATACGGGCCCCGGACACAGGAACAGTCATGAGCCAGGTCTTTCCGCTGCGGTCGTCGGTCGAACTCGGCGACCGCGAGCCACGACTGGTCGACATGGACGACGAACGCGCCGACGAGGTCTTCGAGGCGCTCGGGTCGATGACGACGCGCCGGGTCCTCTCGGCGCTGCACGAGGAGCCACAGACCGCCTCGGACCTCGCTGCGGTCACCGATACGTCCGTCCAGAACGCCCAGTACCACCTCGAGAAACTCCAGGACGTCGACCTCATCGAGCCCGTCGAGACCTGGTACTCCGAGCGGGGGACCGAGATGACGGTCTACGCGCCCGCCGACGAGG
>CAZOWU010000209.1:0-3884 GCA_964583735.1 uncultured Halobacteriales archaeon
TCGTCCATCAGCGGGCGGGCCCACTCGGCGATGTGGGGGTTGCCGTGGACGCGCCCGACCGGGTAGGTGTAGGTGACCTCGACGTCCTCGCGGAGCCCGCGCTCGCGGAACCAGTCGTCGGCCATGAACACGAACTCCAGCGGTGCTGCCGGGCACATGTGCGGTGTGCCGATGACGCTCAACACGAGATGGCCCTCGGTGAACGAGAGCAGTTCCTCCCGGAGGGCGGTGGCGCCGGACTCGCTGTAGTAGTCGTGTCCCCCCTCGACGAGCCCGGGGATCCGGTCGGGGGCGAGCGTCGACCCGGTTGCGAGCACGAGGTAGTCGTAGGACTCGGCGGGCCCATCGCGGTACCGGAGGCGCTGGGTGTCGGTGTCGAGGTCGGTCACCCGGTCGACCCGGAGGTCGACGACGTCGTCGACCAGCCCCGAGAGCGGCCGCCGGCCGTCCGCGGGCTCGCGCTGCCCGAAGGGGACGTACAGCCACACCGGTTTGTAGACGTGGTCGGGGTCGTCGTTGACCAGCGTGACCCGGACGTCGCCGGCCTCGAGTTCGGGCCGGAAGCGGTCGGCGAGGTCGTTAGCCAGGACTGTCCCGCCGGTCCCGCCGCCGACGATGACGACGTGCTCGGTCATACTTTCTCGACGTAGAACGCGTGGTGGTCCTCGCGCTCCTCGACCCCGAGCAACTCGTTGCCGGCCTCCTCGGCCCACTCCGGGACATCCGTGAGCGACTGGTCGTTGTCGCTCAACAGCGCCACGACCGTCCCGGAGTCTACACCGCGTATCCGTCCGATGAGGTCCATCAGCGGGCCGGGGCACGTCGCCCCGCGGGCGTCGACAGTCTCGTCGGGCTCGGCATCGACGGCGTCGGTAACTTCAGTCATTGTCACGTGTGGGCCTCCGGCTGCCCCGTATTAGTATTGTGCGTCGATTCCAAGAATACGAGAAATTACCCCGCGGTAGATCGGTATCAGGTGCCGCCTCAAGCCCTCTCGTGTCGTTTGACAGGGATGTTCGCTCCTGCTTCTGCTCCGTTCTTGTGTACTGAACCCAAAGTTCAGGCGGCTTGTGCCCCCGCGTGGGAGTACAAACAGGAACGTCGGTGGTCTCGACAGAACAGTGCGACTCGTGGCTGGGCCGGTGCTGGTGGCGGTCGGCATCGCCGCCGCGGCGGGAGACCGCGATATCGGGACCGCCGGCACGGTCGGCCTGGCGGTGGCAGCGCTACTTCTCGTCGCAGGGGCCGTCTTCCTGGTAACCGGGACGACCCAGAAGTGCCCCGCGAACCAGGTCGTCGGACTCGATACCGACGGCGACTGATAGTGATTGTTGTCGTCTGTTCCCGGCGCGTGCCGACCCCGATGCGGGCAATCGCCGGTCAATCGGTCCAACAATCACTGTGAGTCGGTCCGGTTAGCCGGCCCCGTTGGTGTCTTCGAGGCCGGCTGTGGACCCATCCTCTGCTCCGGCCACAGAGCCATCCTCTGCTCCGGCCGCGACTCCCGCATCCGCTCCAGCCACAGCGTCGGCCCAGGCAAAGGGCAGTTGGGCGTACGCCGTCGCGTTGCCGACGAGTGCGTCGACGGTCGTGTACTCGTCGACGGCGTGGGCGGTGTCGGTACCGAGCGCGAACTCGATGGTCGGGACGCCGGCGTTGCGGAGTGTCTTGGCGTCGCCGCCGCCGGTCGCGCTCCGGCGGTAGACGCGGTCGCCGGTCACCGCCTCGGCGGTCGACGCGACGGCCTCGACGAGCGGGCTGTCGACCGGCTCCACGGTCCCGACACTCCAGGAGACGTCGGCTATCGTGATCCCTTCACAGTCGGCAACACACCCCCGGATGGCCGAGAGGACGTCGGAGGTCTGAACCCCCGCAGTCAGCCGGATGTCGAGCTGTGCACGGGCGGATTCGGGGACAGTGTTGACTACGTCGCCCCCCTCGATGGTGCCGAGGTTGACCGAGGGGTACCGGAAGAGGTCGCGGGCGTTGGCCTCGCCCATCGAGGGCGCGTAGTACGCGACGGACTCGGAGAGGACCGGCTCCATGGTCGGGTCGACGGCCAGCTCCTGGGTGCCAAAGCGCTCGCGGACGGTCCGGACCGCGTTGTAGAGCCGGTCGATAGCGTTCTCGCCCAGGACCGGCCGGGAGCCGTGGGCGGTCTCGCCAGTCGCCTCGAGGGTCAGCCAGATGCTCCCGCGGTCGGCGACGGCAACCGAGTGGCGGTCGGCCGCGCAGGTCGGCTCGCCGATGACGCAACCGTCGGCTTCGAGCCGGCCGGCCTCGAGCAGGGCCGGGAGGCCAGCGTCGCCGCCGACCTCCTCGTCGCTGGCGAAGGCCACGAGCAGGTCGGCCGGCGGCTCGGTCCCCGTCTCGACGAACGCCCGGGCCGTGAGCACCATCGCCGCGACCGCCCCCTTCATATCGGTCGCGCCGCGCCCGTAGACACGGCCGTCGACGCGCTCGCCGCGGGGGTCCTGCGACCACCGGTCGGCCTCGAACGGCACCGTGTCGAGGTGGCCGTTGTACAGCAGCGTCCGGTCGCCGGCCCCCGGCACGCGCGCCAGGAGATTCGGCTTCGCCGGGTCGGCCACGACCCGCTCGGTCTCGACGCCGGGACCGTCGAGTGCCGCCTCGAGCAGGGCGACCGCCTCGCGGGTGCGGCCCGGCGGGTTCGTGGTGTCGAGGGCGAGCAGGTCGAGCGCGAGGGCGACCAGCTCCTCTCGGTGGGCCTCGATGTACGCCGCGGGGTCGCTGTCGGGCTCCGAGCCGGCGTCGGGGTCGGGGCTGGTGTCAGCGGGGAAGTCGGGGTCCGCCATCGTTACTCCAGCCGGCCCGCGAGGACCTTCGCGGCGGTGAGCACCGGGTCCCAGACCGGGCTGAACGGCGGCGCGTACGCGAGGTCGGCGTGCTGCAGCTCGGTCACGGTCAGCCCGGCGGCGAGTGCCGTCGCGACCGTGTCGACGCGTTTGACCCCCTCCCGGCCGACGAGGGTCCCCCCCAGCAGCCGGCCGGTGTCGGCGTCTGCCAGCAGCGTCACTTTCAGCTCCGACCCGCCGGGGTAGTAGTGTGCGCGGGTCGGGGCGGAGACCGTGGCCGAGACCGGGTCGAAGCCGGCCTCCCGGGCCCGCCCCTCGTCGACGAGTCCCGTCCTGGCGGCGCCGAGGTCGAAGGCCTTCACGATGGCCGTGCCGGCGGTCTCCCCGACCGGCGTCGGCGTGTCGGCGACCGTCGACCCGATGGCACGGCCGGCGCGGTTGGCCGTCAGGGCCAGCGGGACGTGGTCGGGCTCGTCGGTCACGGCGTTGCGCGCCTCGGCACAGTCCCCCGCCGCGTAGACATCTTCGAGGTTCGTTCGCCCGTGCTCGTCGACGGCGATGGCACCGGTGGGGCCGAGACCGACCCCCGCCGCGGCCGCGAGGTCGACGGTTGGCTCGACCCCGACGCCGACGATGGCGACGTCGGCGGGCAGCGTCTCCGTGCCGAGGTCGACTCCCTCGACAGCCCGGTCACCGACGAACCCCGAAACCGGCGTCTCGAGGTGGAGTTCGACCCCCTGCTCCCGGAGGTGAGCCTCGACGGCCTCGGCGACCTGGTCACCAAACGGCTGGAGCACGTGAGGCAAGGCCTCGTAGAGGTGGACCACGAGCCCGTGTTCGGCGAGCGCCTCGGCCATCTCGATACCGACGTAGCCGCCGCCGACGACGGCGGCTGTCTCGAGGCCCGCCGTGACGTAGTCCTCGATGGCGTCGGCCTCGTCCAGATTGTGGACGGTAAACACCCCATCCAGGTCCATCCCGTCGAAGGGAGGCTCGACCGCACTCGCGCCCGTCGCGACCAGCAGGTGGTCGTATGGCTGGTCGAACTCCCCGTCCGGGCCGGCGACG
>CAZOWU010000210.1:0-3870 GCA_964583735.1 uncultured Halobacteriales archaeon
CTGACCGTTCACCCGGGTCGGGTTCTCCCCGAGGTCGTGGACGTAGAACTGGTCGTCCTCGCGGTCGAAGCGGACGTGTTCGCGGTGGACCAGGACCGCCTCCTCGACCGTCCCGCCCGTCTCGAGGAAGAGCTGGCGCACATCCCGGCCGAGGCGGGCGCCGTCCTCGACAGTCACCGTCCGGCCGCGCGCCTGCAGCACCAGCTCCGGGGACTGGCCCTCCGCGTCGGGCACAATCAGGTCCGTAGCCGCAGCGAGAGCGGGGCTGGTACCCTCGCTGTCGTCCGCTCCCGCGCTGTGCAGGTCGACGTGTTCGTTACACGTCGTGCAGCGGGGCGGGTCGTCGGCGAGGGCGGCGCCGCAGGCGGGACACGCCGCGACCTGTTGGGGGGCTGCCGTCGGACCTGTCGGCCCCCCGTCGGGGACCGACCGACCGCCGACGGGACCGTCCCCGGGCTGTGGTGTCGAGGCGTCCGGGCCCGAGAGTCCGGTCGGCCACACCGCCCTCTCCGTATCCGGGACCAGCGCGCGCAGACGCGCCCCGTACCCGCGCTCGCGGCCCCCCGGTGTCAGGAAGACCGCGGCCGGAAACGTGAGGACGGCCATGAGCAGCGAGAAGGCGACCACGAGCACGAGCGTCTTCCCGAAGTTCCGGACAACGGGGAACCGCGAGACCAGCAGCACGCCGAAGCCGGCCATCGTCGTGAGCGCCGAGGCCAGGATGGGCCGGGAGAGGCGCCGGACGGCCGCCGCCATCGCCGTTGCCCTGTCCAGGTCCGGCGTCTCGAGGAGTTCCTGGTACCGCTCGTGGACGTGGAGCCCGTAGTCGACCCCGACCCCGAGTGCGATCGAGGCCATCGAGACCGTCCCCGGGTTCCAGGGGATCCCGAGAAGGTACATCGCGCCGAGCATCAGCGACGCGGCGGCGGCGGGAACGGTCAGGACCAGGAGCGCGGAGTCCCGGACCGACCGGAGCACGACCGCCAGCACAAGCAGCGCGACCGAGAAGCTCAGCAGCGTCGTCCGGCCGAAGCCTGCGGTGACGTTGTCGATGATGGCGCGGTTGACGACCGGCTTCCCGGTGACTGCCACCCCCGCGTCCGTTCCCTCGGCCTCAGCCTCGATACGGTCGACCAGCGTCCGGGTCTCCGCGCCCCGCACGTCGTCGACGTAGAGGGTGAGCAACAGCTCTCCGGGGCGGCGCGACGGGGTGTCGACGTCCGAGAGCGGCGCCTGTGACTGCTCGGCCAGGGTCTGGCGAACCCGGGACTCGGTGGCGGGCACCTCGCCGTCAGTCGCTGCGGTGACGGCGGTGACCGGACCGCCGACGGCGTTGACGTCCGGGAGTCCGGACAGCCGCCGCTGGTAGGACGCGACCTCGCGGAGGGTCGCGGGGTCGTAGGGGTCGTCGGCCCTGACGAGCACGTAAACGGTCTTCGGGCTCTCGACCGACGCGGTGGTTCGCTCGAACTCCGCGCGTTCCTCGAGGTCCTGGGGCCAGTAGTCCAGCATCTCCTGGGTCGTCTCGATGTCGTCGTAGACCGCCACACCGCCGGCCGCAGCCGGAAGGACCACGAGAAGCACGACGAGCGGGCGGGCTCCGGCAAACCGGACCACCCGGCTGGCCACGCGTTCGAGCCGTCCGGCGGGCTGTGTGAAGCCACCGTCAGTCGCGGCCGACGTGCCGCGGTTCGTGTCGCCCACCCAGCGAAAGCCCGTGTCGTCGCCAGCGTCTGTGCCGACCTCGTGACCGTCGTCGAGGACAACGAGCAGCGAGACGAGGAAAGTCACCGACAGCACCATCGCCACCACGACGCTGGTGCTCGCGGTGACGCCGAACTGCCGGACCGGCGGGACCGGCGCGGCGAGCAGCGAGCCCAGGCCCACAACCGTCGTCACCGCCGCCAGCAGGAGGGTTCGGCCGGTCGTTCGGGCCGCGACGCCCGCCGCGTCCGTCGGCGCTCGGCCCGCCTCCCGTTCCTCGCGGTACCGGGTCTGGACCTGCAGGCTGTAGTCCACACCCAGGCCGAGCCCGACCGGCAGGACGCTCAACATGATAGCCGAAAAGTCATAGCCCAGCAGCCCCATCACCGCGAGCATAACCACGAGTGCGGCAAGCGCCGTCGCGAGCGAGAGAAAGGCGTGCCAGCCGCTCTCGAGGCGCCGGCGCATGACCAGATAGACGGCCCCGAACACCAACAGGAGCCCGCCGGCGAACAGCACCACGATTTCGGTGACCATCAGTTCGATGGCGGCGTGCTCGAAGAGGGAGGCGCCGGTAACCGTGGCCGAGACCGACGGGGGGAGGGCGGCGGCGTCGGTTGCAGCCGTCACCCGCCCCTCGATGACCTCGGAGTCCTTCGTCGCGACGAGGTCGAGCGTGCCCGAGTCGGGCGGTGGGGGGATGTCCCCGTAGGAGAGCAGGAGGATTGTCGTCCCGTTCTCGGGGTGAACCGTCCTCGCGAGCGTGCGCGTGACGTTGTCACGGGCAGCCACGCGGTCGAGCGCCCGCTGGACGCCGCGCTCGGTGTCGGGGATCTCGCCGCCGGCACCCGCCCGGACGACGTCGGCGAGGCTCCGGACGGAGCTGAGCCCCTCGACCCCGCTGTACCGGTCGTCGAGCCGGTCGACTAGCGCCACCGTCTCCGGGTCGGTTACCGACCGGTTCGGCTCGAGGACGACGAAGACCGTGTTGCCGCGGTCGTAGTCGGACTCGACTGTCGCCCAGTTCTGGGCCGTCGCCGAGTCGTCGTCGACGTACAGGAGCACGCCGACGTTGACCTGGACCGTGGCGACGGCGACGACGGCAGCGACGACCACGATGACGAGTGCCGCGGCGATAACCGTCCGGGGGTTGTCCGCAGAGAAACGGCCAACCCGCTCCAGCCGGCCGCCCACACCTGTGCCGTCCGTGTCGCCGGTCCCGTCCCCCGTCACGGGTGACCGACCGGGTCGACTCCGCCGCGGTGCTGCGGGCCGGGGCCGGTCCTGGAGCGGGTGTTCGGTTTCATCTCCGGTGCACGAGCGCTGTGGTCTCGTCGCTAACAGGCTCTGGAAGGGAGTTGCTGCAGACGGGAATAAACATAACTCCCACATTTTCAGGATTGAAAGCGAGACCTCTGACGGGCAGTTTCAGTGTTCGGATGCGCTGTGGACAGCACGAAATCCCCGCCCACCGGAACTTCCAGGCCGGGCGGGGCTGACAGTGATTGTTGTCGTCTGTTCCCGGCGCCTGCCGACCCCGATGCGGGCAATCGCCGGGACATCGGTACAACGATCACGACGAAAGGGGCCGGTGGCTGTGGGAAGCACGGCGACGCAAGCACGCGAGCGAAGCGGGTGCGCACAGCGAGCCGCGAGACCGCAGCCAGCGGGAGGGCGCTCCCGGGCGAGCGGGCGCGAAGCGCCCGACAATTGGGGGCTGTCGTGGTGTTTTCCGGTGGCGGCAGCTACACTCCAGTAGTATCGGGCGGTCAAACGACGAAACGAGAGCGAAGGAAGTGGGAAGCGTCAGCCGTCGGGGAGGAGCGCGGACGCGTAGAACCACCGCCGCGCCCACAGCTGGTAGACAGTCGAGACGGCAAACAGGGCCGTGAACACCGTCCCGAAGACCAGGGGTTCGACGCTCGAGAACAGCGGGGCATCCACACCGCAGAGCACGACCGCGAGCATGCCCAGGACACCCATCGAGCGGTAGTAGGTGGCCCACGTGACGCCGACGGGCGTGGAGATGCCCATGTAGACATCGATGTCTTTCGCGCGCGCCTCGAGCGAGACCACCTTCTGGTCGCGCTCGTAGTCGACGATGCCGTACCCGTCGAGTTTCGGCAGGTGCGTCTGGTGCAAGGAGTTGTAGACGCTCTGGCGAAG
>CAZOWU010000211.1:0-3854 GCA_964583735.1 uncultured Halobacteriales archaeon
CGCGTCGAGGTCCTCCGGGAGGAGAACCGGCGGCTGCGCGAGGAGTCGCGCCGGCTCACCCGGGCGCGGTACCGCCAGACCGCCCTTGGCTTGCTCGCGGTCGGGGCGGTCGCGGCGCTCGGTGGGCTCGTCTTTCCGGCCGCCCCGGAGGTGTTCGTCGTCCTCGCGGGGATCGGCGCGTTCGGCGCCGTCCTGACCTACTACCTGACGCCCGAGCGGTTCATCGCCGCCTCGGTCGGCGAGCGGGTCTACGCGACGCTCGCCGAAAACGGCGACCGGCTGGTCGAGGAGTTCGGCCTGACCGACCACCGGGTGTACGTGCCGACGGGGAGCGGCGCGCGGCTGTTCGTCCCCCAGCACGAGACCTTCGAGGTGCCCGACGCCGCCGACCTCGACCGGGTCGCCGTCGTGCCGGAACAGCGGCGCCAGCGCGGCGTGGCCCTGGAGCCGACCGGCGCCCGGTTGTACGAGGAGTTCGAGCGCGGACGCACAACAGGAAGCGAGGAGCCGGCTGCGGTGGCGGCCGCGCTCGCCGACGCCGCCGTCGAACAGTTCGAACTCGCCGCGGGGGCCAGAGCCGACGTCGACAGCGAGGGCGGTCGCGCGACGGTCGGCGTCGACGGGAGCGCGCTCGGGTCGGTGACCCGCTTCGACCACCCCGTCGCCTCGCTGGTCGCGACGGGGCTCGCGGTCGAACTCGACCGGCCGGTCCGGCTGATTGCCACCGACGCCGGCGAGGGGCGTGCGGACGAGCAGGTGACCTGCCGGTGGGCCCTCGGCGACGAGGACCTGGCCGAGTTGTAGCGTTCGCTGCCATCTCGCGCCGGCTTCGAGTCGCGGGTCACTCCCTGACAGTCACGGACCGACCGCCAGCGTTCCGGCGCCGGTCCCGGAGCGCGATCCAAAGCCAGACGAGGCCCGCCAGCCCGGTGAGCCCGAACCCGATCAGCGTGAGGGTGCTGAACTCGAAGGCAGCGAAGTGGGCTGCGAAGCTGGGGGCGAGGTCGTACTCCGGCAGCGGGAGCACCGGCCAGACGAGATAGGAGAGGTCGGCCCACCGCCCGGCCAGAATCGCGCCGAGGCCGTCCGCGGGAAGGTGGGAGAGGTAGCCGACCGTGGCCCCGACGGCGACGGCCGGGCGCCCGAAGCGGCGGGCGAGGACGTACCACCCCAGCGCGACCAGCACGGCGGCGAAAAGCAGCGAGTGCCCGAGCGAGCGGCCCGCGGGGAGGACCGCGAAGGTCCAGGCCAGCGGCTTGTCGATGAGGTCGGCCCCCTGGGTGGCGAGGACGGCCGCGACGACGGGCAGCCCACGGAGCGGCAGACCCCGGCGGTAGGCGTACGCGACGTAGCAGAGGTAGCCGACCGCCGCGTGGGCCCAGGGCCACATGTCCGGGGTGTCGGGACGGGCGTGGAAATGCGTCCCGCTTCGCGGTCGGGGCGACACCGCGTCGGGACCCGGCGCCACACGCGGTGCCAGCCGGTAGGTCTAAGCCCGGCGGGCCACGGAGTCCGGGTGATGGCAACGCGGCGCCGCCAGCAGTTCGTCGTCGGCACGCTGGCCTGGCAGCTATGCGCGGCGCTGTGTCTGGTCGCCCTGGGGGCGCTGTCCTACGAACTCTTCTTTGTCGTCTCGCTGGTCGGCTTTCTGGTGGTCGTCGAGCTGACGGCGCCGCTGAACGTCCGGCCGCGGTGGCGCTCGCGGCTCAAGTGGCTGGTCGCGGCCGGGCTGCTCGTGTTCGGCTACATCGTCGTGCGCCGGGTGCTGGCGATCCTGCCCGCGGGGGTGGTCTGATGCGCCTGCTCGGGACGGAGGTCGACCTGCCGCGGGCGCTGCTGGTCGGGGTGGCTGGCCTCGTGGTCCTGGCGCTCGTGCTCGCGGGGCTGTTCTCGACGGCCGCCTTCGGCGCCTACAACCCCAGCTGGGACGGGACGACCGACCTCCGGGCGCTTGCCGACGAGCGGGCCGAGGAGACAGTCATCGCCCGTGAGGTGGACGCCTACGGCGAGGTCGATCCGGGGGAGACCGTCGCCGTCGTCCTGTCGCCGACCGAGGCCTACGGCGAGAACGACACCGACCGGCTCCGACAGTTCGTCGAGGAGGGCGGGACGCTCGTGGTCGCGGAGGACTTCGGGCCACACGCGAACCCGCTGCTCGCGGCGCTGGGCGTCGGGACGCGGGTCGACGGAACGCTCGTGCGCGACGAGCGCTTTTATTACCGGGCGCCGGCGCTGCCGGTCGCGACGAACGTCTCCGGGAATCACACGCTCACCCGGGGCGTCGAGGAGGTGACACTGAACTACGGGACGGTCCTCGAGCCGGGGCCGAACGCGACAGTCCCCGTCAGCACGTCCGCCTTCGCGTATCTGGACAGGAACGCCTCCGGCGAGCTGGATGAAACCGAGACCGTCGCCTCCTTTCCCGTCGTAGCCGTCGAGGCGGTCGAGGAGGGAGAAGTGGTGGCGGTCTCGGACCCCAGCATCTTCCTGAACACGATGTTCGAACGGGAGGGGAACCGCCGGTTCGCCACGAACCTCGTGGCCAACGAGACGGTCCTGCTCGACCTCTCGCACACCTCGGGCGTGCCGCCGCTGGCGGCGGTCGTGCTGGTTCTCCGGGAGTCACCGCTCGCGCTTGGCGCTACGGGGACCATGGCTGTAGTCCTGTTCGCGCTGTGGGGCCGGGGTAGCGGGGGCTGGATGCCGGTGCGGGTCCGGCGTCGGCTCGCAGTCGGGTCGGGTGGTGAGGACGGGGCAGGGAGCGGGGCCCAGCCGGACACCGGGGAGGTCGTCGCGGCCGTGACCGAGCGCCACCCCGACTGGGACGCCGAGCGCGTCGAGCGCGTCACACAAGAGCTTAACCGCAGCCGTCCAGAGAAAGGAGACAATGGACCGAGAGACGCGTAGCCGAGGCCGGAGATGGCCGTGCCGTCGGGAGGACCGATGAGCGAGTCGGAGCCGGAGGAGAGGGGTGACCCCGAGGCGGTCTACGAGGCACTCAGCGAGGAGGTCGGTCGGGTACTCGTCGGCAAGGAGGACGTGGTCGAGCAGCTGACGGTCGCGCTGTTCACCCGCGGACACGTCCTGATGGAGGGGGTACCGGGCGTGGCGAAGACGACGATTGCGACGCTGTTCGCGCGGGCAAGCGGGCTCACGCACTCGCGGGCCCAGATGACGCCGGACATCCTCCCCGCGGACATCACCGGCACGCACGTCTACCGGGAGGCGACCGGGGAGTTCGACCTCCAGCGCGGGCCGGTGTTCGCGAACGTGGTGGTGGCCGACGAGATCAACCGCGCGACGCCGAAAACGCAGTCCGCGCTGCTGGAGGCCATGGAGGAGCGGCAGGTCACCATCGAGGGGGAGACGCTGCCGCTGCCGACGCCGTTCATGGTGGTGGCGACCCAGAACCCAATCGAGCTGGAGGGGACCTTCGAGCTGCCGGAGGCACAGCGGGACCGCTTCCAGTTCAAGGTCGACGTCGGGCTGCCCGACCGGGAGGTCGAGCGGGGCGTACTCGACCGGTTCGACGCCGAACCCGACCTCGGCCCCGAGGACGTCGAGGCGGTGGTCTCGACCGCGGACATCCAGGCTGCCCGGGAGGCCGTCACCGGGGTCCACGTCGCCGACCCCGTCAGGGAGTACATCCTCGACGTGGTCGGGGCGACCCGGGAGAGTTCGGCGGTGGAGTACGGGGGCTCGCCGCGGGCCTCGCTGGCCTTCCTGAGCAGCGCGAAGGCGCGGGCGGCGCTGCAGGGGCGGGCGTACGTCATCCCCGACGACGTGAAGGCGCTGGCGCGGCCGGTGTTGCGCCACCGCCTGGTGTTGAGCGCCGAGGCCGAACTGGGCGAGCG
>CAZOWU010000212.1:0-3845 GCA_964583735.1 uncultured Halobacteriales archaeon
AGGAGCGCCGGCACGTGACTCGGGACCCGGGCTCGATGACGTGCTCGTGGTCGGCGTCGCATCCCGGATAGACGTGGTGGTAGACGACCCGCTGGCCGTCGGTTTCGCTGGTTCACTTGCCTCCCTTGTCGACGAAGTCACACGCCGGACACTGCCTGTCGGTCGTCTCGTACCGGCGCTGCAGCCGTTCGAACGCGCCGCCTCCGAGCACGTTGTGTACTGTCATACCACAATCTCGCCAGCCCCGACTGATAACGCTCGCGCAGGGACCGACCACTCCCGCCCTGGGCTGGCGCCGTCCGCCAGGACCCGTCACCCGGCCGGAACCCACAACCCACCGCATGGAGACGGACCGACAGGATTTTGTTCGCGCTGGGGTCCCTACAGGTATGAGCAGCCACAGCGACGTACTCGGGATCCTGCGGACCGACGCCCGGACCGCCGTCGAGGACATCGCCCGCCAGACCGGCCTGGACGAGGCTGACGTCGAGGAGGTCATCGACGAACTGGAGTCTAGCGGAGTCGTCAGGGGGTACCGGGCGGTCGTCGACTGGGACCGCGTCGAGGACGAGCCCGTCCGGGCGGCCGTCGAACTCAATGTTACGCTGGACCGGGAGACCAGCTACAACGAGGTCGCCGAACGCGTCGCCAAGTTCCCCAACGTCGAGTCGCTGCACCTGGTCAGCGGCGACTACGACCTCCTGATGGAGGTCGAGGGAGAGTCGATGAGCGAGGTCTCCTCGTTCATCTCGGAGAAAGTGGCGCCCGTCCCCGAGATCACTCAGACCGTCACCCACTACGTGATGGACGCGTACAAGAAACAGGGCTTCGAGTTCGGCGACGGCCACGACGACGACCGCCTCTCTGTCTCCCCATGAAGCCGGCCGACCGCGTCGACCGCGTTCCGCCCTCGGGGATCCGTCGCTTCTTCGAACTCGCAGAGGAGAAGGAGGACATCATCTCGCTGGGCGTGGGCGAGCCCGACTTCTCGGCCCCCTGGGCCGCCCGGGAGGCGGCCATCACCTCGCTGGAGCAGGGAAAGACCTCCTACACGGCCAACCGCGGTCGCCGCGAGCTCCGGGAAGCCATCGCCGACGACGCCCGCGAGCGCTACGGGCTGGACTACGACCCCGACGAGGAGGTACTCGTGACGGCGGGTGCAAGCGAGGGCCTCGACCTGGCGTGTCGGGCGCTGGTCGACCCCGGCGACACGGTCGCGGTGGCCCAGCCCACCTACGTCTCCTACGTTCCCGCGGTCACCTTCGCCGGCGGCGAGGTCTGTGCCGTCCCAACACGCCCGGACGACGAGTTCAAACTCACATACGACCGCCTCGAACAGGCGGGGGCAGCAGCGGCCGACGCGCTGATGTACTGCTACCCGAACAACCCCACCGGCGCGACGATGACTGGCGAGGAGCTGGAGGCGGTCGCTGCCTTCGCCCGCGAGCACGACCTGTTCGTGCTCTCCGACGAGATCTACGCCGAGTTGACCTACGAACACGACCACACTTCTATCGCTACCCTGCCCGGGATGCGCGAGCGGACGGTCGTGTTCAACGGCTTCTCGAAGGCCTACGCGATGACGGGGTTGCGCCTGGGCTACGCACTCGGGCCACCCGAGGCAGTCACGGCGATGAACCGGATCCACCAGTATACGATGCTCTCGGCACCGACGACCGCCCAGTACGCCGCCATCGAAGCACTGGAGAACTGTGGTGGGGCGGTCGCGGAAATGCGCCGGGAGTACGACCGCCGGCGCCAGTTCGTGCTCTCGCGGTTCGGGGAGCTCGGGATAGACTGCTTTCCGGCCGGCGGGGCCTTCTATGCCTTCCCGGAAGTCCCTGGCGGTGACGCCGAGGCCTTCGCCGAGGGGTTGCTCGAGGAAGAGGGCGTCGCGGCTGTCCCCGGGGGAGTCTTCGGCGAAGGCGGCGCGGGCCACCTCCGTGTCTCTTACGCGACCGGGCTGGGGGAGCTCAAGGAGGCCATGGCCCGCATCGAGACCTACCTCGCTTGACCGGGCCGACGACGCGGCCCCGCTCAAGCCGGTAGGGACAGCTTTCCGGGCACGCGTTCCCGACTCCCCCGATTTCGCCAGATCCACCTGCTGAAATGGGGCGATAATCTTTTCATCCAGCCACATGTAAGACGTTCCTAATGGCTACCGATGAGACGGGGGGCGACGAGGAGCAGCCAAATCCGGACCCGGACTCGGACGCCGAACCGGGCTCGGACTCGGACTCTGACTCGGACCTGGAGTTGGGGTCGGCCACGGGCCCGAACCCGGACCACGCGGCGAATTCGGGGGCGGAGGGTGCCGCCTCCGAGGACCCGCGGGTCGCCGTCGGAGAGTACTCCTGGAGTGACTTCCGCCGCGAGGTCGACACCGGTGATGGCCCGGTCGACCGGGCGGAGCATCTCGGCTTCGACCCGGCCGACCTGGACGAACACCTTGCTGCCGCGGCCGCCGTCGCCGGGGATTTCGATGACTACTTCGAGGAGTTCTGCGACCCGGAGACGACTCCGGTCGTCAAGGGCACGTACACGTGGGAACACTTCAAGCGCGAGTACTACTACGAGGCCGGCGGCGCGCTCCCGCGCAACCAGGCGGACGAACAGATCCCCTTCGAGCCGGCGGGGTATCTCGGGTTCGACCCCGCCGAGACCGAACCCCGGCTCTCCCGGGGGAAAGACGCCGCCGGGACGCTTGCGGACATCGTCGAGGAACGGACGGTCAACGTCAGAGAGGAACTCGACGAGGACGACTTCTTTTCGACCCGCGAGGGCCACTGCACGGTCGTCGACCGGTACGACCTGGAGAAGGCGGTCCCGCTGGAGAAGAAGACCCACTTCTACGAGGAGGACCGGTACTGGGTGAACAAGCCCTACGCCTGCGTCGTCATCTTCCTCTCCCGGAAGGAAAACGAGCGCAAGTACTACGTCATCGAACCGTACACCAACGAGATCGAGGAGCGGCTCAAGGACTTCCTCTCGCGGAAGCTCAAGACCGCGATCAAGTACTCGGAAGACGACGTCGTCGTCCAGGGCAGCGACACCGACCGCGCACAGGTCATCCAGCGCGAGGCCGAGAACCTGCTCAACCGGTACGACCTCTACGACGGGACGACGGTCTCGACCACCGGCGACGCCGCCAACGGGGATGGCAAGGGTGGCGTCCTGACCCAGGTCAAAGGTATGCTCGGTATGAACGGAACAGAATCCGGGTCGGTGGGCGGCGAACTCGATGGGATCGCCGTCCGTCCCGAGCCAGCGATCCTCGAAGACGACCCCGAGACGCTGACCGAGTACCAGGTCGAAAAGCTCCTCTACCAGCTCAAGCGCAATTTCATCGGCTACGCCCGGATCGACGCGGTCAAACACGACATCAACGTCGAGGACGTCTCGTGTGACGGCTACAACTCCCGGGTGTTCGTCTACCACACCGACTACGAGCAGATCATCACCAACATCGAACACGGCGAGAACGAACTCGACGAGTTCGTCGTCAAGCTGGCCCAACGGTCGGGCAAGGGCATCTCGAAACGCCAGCCACAGGTCGACGCCACCCTCCCCGACGGCTCGCGTGCCCAGCTCACGCTGGGAAAGGAGGTCTCGGACCACGGCACGAACTACACGATCCGTCAGTTCAAAGACGTCCCCTTCACCCCGGTCGACCTGGTCAACTGGAACACGTTCAACCTCGACGAGATGGCCTTCATGTGGCTCGCTATCGAGAACAACAAGTCGCTGATCTTCGCTGGCGGGACCGCTTCCGGGAAGACGACCAGCCTCAACGCCGTCTCTCTGTTTATCCCCTCCAGCGCAAAGATCGTCTCTATCGAGGACAC
>CAZOWU010000213.1:0-3836 GCA_964583735.1 uncultured Halobacteriales archaeon
CTGCATGACCCACCCGAAGTCGACGCCGTCGGGGTCCGTCCGCTCGACCTCTGGAGTCACGAGCGAAGTTGGGGAGCCACCGACAAGCCCCTGCCGGTTTGCCCTCCCGGTCGCGTGGCTGGCCGGTTACCCGGAAGGTCTTAACCGTCGGGCATCTATCGGCGCGCATGACCACCGTTCGGGACCTCCGGGGGAAGGCTGGTGAGGAACCTATCACCATGCTCACGGCCTACGACGCGGTGACGGCGTCGCTCGTCGACGCCGCGGGCGTGGATATCGTCCTCGTCGGCGACAGCATGGGCAACGCGGTCATGGGCTACGACTCGACGCTCCCTGTCACCGTCGACGAGGTGGCCTCGCACACCGGCGCAGTCGCCCGCGGGACCGAGGAGGCGCTCGTGGTCGCTGACATGCCCTTCCTCTCTGTTGGGGTCGACCGCGCGGACGCCGTCGAACACTGCGGCCGGATGCTCAAAGAGGAGGGCGCCCACGCGGTGAAGGTCGAGTCCGGCCCCCACACCGTCTCCCTGACAGAGCGGCTGACCGACCTCGGGGTCCCCGTCATGGCCCACGTCGGCCTCACCCCACAGCAGGTCAACCGGACGGGCTACGTCCGCCAGGGCGTCGAGAAAGCGCGCGCCCGGGAGATTGCCGACCTCGCCAGCGAGCACGAGGAGGCCGGCGCCTTTGCGTGCGTGCTCGAGCACATCCCCGCGAACCTGGCTGCAGGAGTTACCGAGGAGCTGTCTATCCCCACGATCGGTATCGGCGCCGGGCCGGACTGTGACGGCCAGGTGCTCGTTTTCACCGACGCAGTCGGGCTCTCGGCGGGGTCGCCGCCGTTCGCCGAGGCCTTTGGCGACGTGCGCGGCGAGATGGAAGCCGCGCTGGATTCCTACGTCGAGGCCGTCGAGGACGGCGAGTTCCCCAGCCCCGACCACAGCCGGACTGTCGAGGAACTCGACGAACTGTACTAACTATCTTTACCCTCCGGATAGATGAGTAGGTCATGCGTGTCGCAGCATTTACCGAGTTGACAGGCCCCGAGGGCGTAAGCGTCATCGAGCAACCGACACCAGACCCCGACGACGGCGAGGCGGTCATCGACGTCGAGGCTTGCTCGATCAACCGCCACGACCTCTGGATCCTCGACGGCGATACGCCGCGCGTGACCGACGACCACCTGCCCTTCGTCTCCGGACTGGACGTGGCCGGGACGGTCCGGGAGGTCGGCGCGGACGTCCGCGGCGTCGAACCTGGCGAGCGGGTCGTGCTCTGCCCCAACCAGACCTGCGGGAGTTGCCGGTACTGCCGGGAGGGGCCCGAAAACCTCTGTGAGCGGTTCTCCCTGTTTCACGGCGGGCTGGCCGAGTCCGCCAGCGTCCCGGCCGACCGGCTGCTCGCGCTCCCCGATAGCGTCACGGCGGTCGAGGCTGCTGCGGTCCCCACGGCGTACATGACGGCATACCACATGTTCCGTCGGACCGACCTCGAGGCCGGCGACCGCGTGTTCGTCCCTGGCGCAACCGGCGGTGTGGGGGTGGCGGCCGTCCAGATCGCCGACGCGCTCGGTCTGGAGTCGGTCGGGACCTCCTCCTCGGGGCGGAAACTCGACCGCGTGCGCGAACTCGGACTGGACCGGGGGATCGAATCCACCGACATCGACGAGATCCGCGAAGCGGTCGGAGAGCCCGTCGACGCGGTGATCAACCACCTCGGCGGCGAGTACACCGGGCTCGGACAGTCAGTACTCCGCCGCGGCGGAACGATGGCGGTCTGTGGGCGGACTGCGGGTGGTCAGTCCACCATCCCGGTGACTGACCTCTTCCTCCAGCACAAGCGCATCGTCGGCAGCACGATGGGGACCCAGGGCGACCTCCAGCGGCTGGTCGACCTGGTGGCCGGCGGCGACATCGACCCGGTCGTCGACGAGACCTACCCCCTCGGGGAGACCGGCGCGGCCTTCGCCGCGATGCGGGACCGCGACCAGGTCGGCAAGCTCGTCGTCGGGCCCCAGCAGTAGTCAGCGGGAGAGTTCGGCGTCGTCGACGTCCCGCTCGACCTCCAGGACGTTGCGTTCGAGGCGCAGCGAGTTGAGCTCTTGGAGCCACCCGTTGTACGTTGCGAGCGCAAGCGCGCGCTCGACGGCGTGGCGGAGGGCATCACCGTCGACCGGCTTCACGGAATCGTCGTCGGAGGGGACGTCGGGAATGTCGAACTCCGGGTCGACAGCGGTCGCGACAACGACACGGACCGCCAGCCCCCGCCCGCGTTGCTCCTCGAGAACCTCGTTGCCCGATAGCCCCGGCATCCGGCGGTCGAGCAACGTCACGTCGTAACCGTTCCCGAGTTCCCGTACCGCGTCCTCACCACTGTAGACCGCCGTGGCGTCGTAGCTGTCAGCGAGCCGGGAGGCGTACGCGTCGGCCAGCTCCTGCTTGTCGTCCACGACGAGGACGCTGGCCGGCTCCTCTGGCTCCGTCACGGCGGGGAATCAGACCCGCTGTCGGGATACCCGTTCTGCCGTCCCCGGTGACTCACCGCACCGTCTGCCGTCCCTCTGACCCTCGCCGTGCCCCGCCTGCTGCGACGGTCCGCCGGTCCCGGGGTGCTACTGTGGCTCCGTGGCTCGGGTCCCTGTGCCCCTGGCTGTTGTCCCCGTCCCGGCCACGGGATAGTCGCAGCCGGTCGGTGGCCGCGGTCCGACGCCTGAACCGCAAACAAGGCTCTCCTCTGTCGCCGTGCACCGTTGGCTGTTTCCGGAACAAGATTTATATATGACTATCGCTTACCTGTAGTTATCATGACTGTGTTACAGCAGTTCGAGGAAGAGGGCATCGAGGCCCGCCGCTTCGAGTACCAGGACGGACACGTGCTGGCTGCGGACTTCGGTCGCGGCACCGAGGCAGCCGTCGACGTCGTCGACGGGACGGTCATCGTCGTCGCCGGCGGCGACCAACACGAGTTCGAGGTCGACAGCGACGCGTGTGCATATATGAACAACGGCATCCTCACTATCGAGGTGAATGCATGAAACTTACTGTCAAACCCCTCAAGCAGAAGGACGCCGGCCGCGGGCTGGCCGCCATCGACCGGGCGGCCATGTCCGAGATGGACCTGGAGAACGGTGACTACGTCGTCATCGAGGGCGAGGGGCGGGCCGTCTCGCGGGTCTGGCCCGGCTACCCCGAGGACCAGAACAAGGGCGTCGTCCGCATCGACGGCCAGCTCCGCCAGGAGACCGGCGCAGGCATCGACGACTCCGTCGCCGTCGAGAAGGCTGACGTCAAGCCCGCGACCAGCGTGACCGTCGCGCTCCCCCAGAACCTCCGGGTCCGGGGTAACGTCGGCCCGATGATCCGCTCGAACCTCTCGGGGCAAGCAGTTACCGAGGGACAGACGGTTCCGGTCTCCTTCGGGCTGGGGCCGCTGTCCTCGATGTCCGGACAGAAGATCCCGCTGAAGATCGCGAGCACCGACCCCCAGGGGACGGTCGTCGTCACGGACTCGACGGAGGTCGACGTCACCGACCAGCCTGCCGAGCAGATCACCGGCGGGTCGGCCTCGGGCGGGGCAGCCGCTCCTGACGTCAGCTACGAGGACATTGGCGGCCTCGACGACGAACTCGAGCAGGTCCGCGAGATGATCGAATTGCCGATGCGCCACCCCGAGCTGTTCCAGCAGCTGGGTATCGAGCCCCCGAAGGGCGTCCTGCTACACGGCCCGCCCGGCACCGGCAAGACGCTGATGGCGAAGGCCGTCGCCAGCGAGATCGACGCCTACTTCACCAACATCTCGGGCCCGGAGATCATGTCGAAGTACTACGGCGAGAGCGA
>CAZOWU010000214.1:0-3792 GCA_964583735.1 uncultured Halobacteriales archaeon
GCTGTGTTTCGACCGTCTGCCGGCGGTCCTTCGAGAGGCTGCCGTGATGACAGGCGGAGTTGTCCTCGCCGTATTCCGGGAACCGCTCGCGGAGGTTGTGGAGCACCCGCTCGGCACCCGAGCGGGTGTTCGTGAACACGAGTGTGTTGGTGTGGTCCCCTATCAGGTCGTGGACCTGGTCGTAGAACCGGTCGTTGACCACCTCCCGGGGCGTGTTGATCAGGTCGTCGGTCGGACAGGTGAGCTCGATGTCGAACTCCCGGACGAACCGGGTGTCGACGACCTCGTACTCCCGGGGCGGGCCGCCGGGTTCCTCCCGGCCAACCAGGAACTCCGCCACGGTGTCGAGGGGTTCGACCGTCGCCGAGCAGCCGACGCGGGTGGGCGAGCCGTCACAGAGGTGCTCGAGTCGCTCCAGCGAGACCGCCAGGTGCGTTCCCCGCTTGTTCTCCGCGAGGCTGTGGATCTCGTCGACGATGACGTACTCGACGGTCTCGAGTTTCTGCTTGAACTTGGGGGAGTTGAGCAGAATTCCCAGCGTTTCGGGCGTGGTGTTGAGGATGTGTGGCGTCGTCTCCAGCATCGCCTGGCGGTCGCTGTCGCTGGTGTCGCCGTGGCGGATCGCGTGGCGGATCTCGACGTCCTCGCCGCGCTCGTCGAGTTTCGTTGTGATATCCGCCAGCGGAACCTCCAGGTTCCGGTGAATATCGTTTGCCAGCGACTTTAGCGGCGAGACGTACAGACAGTAGACGCTGTTCTCGAGCTCCTCCGCGCGGTCCCGGGCGAACAGCTCGTTGATGATCCCACAGAAGCTCGCGAGCGTCTTGCCGCTACCCGTCGGCGCACAGACCAAGGCGTTCTCGCCCTCGTGGATCAGCGGGATGGCCTCCTTCTGGGGTGGCGTGAAGAAGCCCCCGTTGCCGGGGACGTACTCGCCGAACTGCTCGACCCACCACTCCCGGACGACCGGGTCGAGCAACCCGAGCACGTCGGCGTCGTCGATGTCGACAGTTCTGGGGTCGAAACTCACGTCCTGCTCGGCGAGCAGCGCGCGTCCTCGCATCTACCGCTATGTTGGGCTGGGCGGGCTTGTGCGTTTGGCCCCTCGGTCCGGTGGAGACCCCTCCCGACCCTCCAGCGACGTGCGCGGAACCGGTGGCTATTTTCGCTCCCGACACGTACCACGAAGTATGCAGGTCCGGGACTGGCAGGACATCATGGAAGAGGTCGTCGACAGCAGTGTGGATCCCGAGGGGTGGCGCGCCGTCGGCGGCGACCGGTCAGGAGGGATCGGCGAAGATCTGTACATCGGACACCGGGACACCGGCGTCTTCCAGGTGAAGACCTACGCGCGGAACCCCTTCGAGGTCCAGGGCGTCGGGGCCCGCGTCGCCCGCCGGGTGGACGACGAACTCGAACCCCTGTTCCCCGAGCGCGGGGACGCGCCCGGCCACTTCGGCGTCCAAGAGCCCGTCGAGGAGGACGAGGCCGAAGACGTGGCGACGAAACTGGAGACAGTCGTCGAGACTCACGCCGAGGCTCCCACATCGCCGGAGGCGCTGTTCGACGACATCATGGACGCGATGGACAGCCCCGCCTACGGCCCGATGGAGTTCGAGACCCACGACCGGCCGGAGGCGATGGACAACCTCACGGACAGCTTCGAGGAGGCCGAGGACCTGCTCGAGGCGGAGTTCGAGGACGTGGTCGACGACGACGTCGAGCGGGGGTTCTACTGACCGTATGGCCGTTGCGCCCCTCGTCCGTGACTACTACGGCGTGCTCCAGGATGGCGACCCACTCTATCCCTACTTCAGGGAGTCGCCGGCGACCGTCAAGTACGGCCTCTCGGAGACGCTTCGCGGATACGATGCCGTCGCTGAGGGGCTGCGCGAGCAAACCCGGACGACGACCGACTGGACTGTCGAGTCACGGAACCTGACCACCGGGACCCGCGACGGGCTGGAGCAGTCGGCCGGCGACGGGCCGGTGCAGTCGGCCGGCGGTGCCACCGGAAACGGAAGCGGGGACGGCGGTGCCACCGGAAACGGAGGCAAAGATGCCGGCGCGGCGTGTGGATGGTTCGCCGACGACGTCTTCATGGCCTGGACGAACAGAGACCGGCGGACTAGCTACGAGTTCGAGACCCGCTGGAGCGGGACTGTCGTCGACGGCGAGTTCGCCGCCGTGCACGTCAGCACGGCGGAGACGCTGTAATGGTCGGCCCGGTGGAAAACACCGAGCGTGTCGCGTTCTTCCGGAAGGTGAAAGTTGGGTTCGCCCTGCTGGTGGGGCTCTCGGCCGGACTGATCAGCCTCCAAACCGGGGCCGGGCTGGTCGTCCTCCTCGCAGCCGTCCTCGCCGGCAGTCTCGTCGGTGCGTTTCTCGCCTGGCTCGCCCTCCCGAGCGGCGACAACCTGAACACCCGGGACGGTCGTGGGCGCGGCCGGCTGTAGCCGTCCGGCCGGACAGTCGTTGATACCCCACGATTCCATCCCCTCCCCGAGTCCCGTCCCGCGGAGAACGCCACTCCCGCCGTGTCACTCCGTCTCGACGCCGAACGGGTCGGATTCCCGCCAGTCCCAGCCCGGCGCCCTGGTCTGGAGGCCTGCAGCGAGGGCCGCATCGAGGTCGTCACCGCCGGCTGTGGCGCTGTCCGCACGGACGTCCGCGTAGTGGAACGTTGCCTCTGCCAGCAGCCGGAGTGGCTGCCGGCCGGCGAGCATCGCCGCGAGCTCCCGGCCGAGCAGTTCGTCGACGACGAAGCCGGGGTAGTCGTCGGTCACGTCCAGCTCCCGCAACAGCCCTGCGACCGCGGCGACGTTCACTGCGAGCGCGCCGTCCCCGAACACCTCGTCGAGGGTCTGTTCGTACTGCTGTTCGGTCACTCCGTCGAGGTCGACATCGAAGGCGGCACCGAGGTCCCCGCGGACGTCGTTGGCGAGGGCGACGACCCTGGGGCCACGCTCCCGCAACCGCTCGCGCTCGCTGGCGACCACCTCCGGCGACAGGTGCATACGCTCGCTCACGTCGCCGTCGGCTTAATTCCGCCGCCGTCTCCCCCAGGGTCGCCGTATTGCGAAGCCTTTTATAACCCGGAACGAATAGCCCGGTACAGACAGTTTTCCGGGCCGTTCGCGGTCCCCGGAGGAAGCCCCATCGGGCGAAAGACGAACCGACAATGACGCCTACTGCCACGTCCTGCCACCCGTTGACCCCGCGCTGTCTTGGCGGGTGTGACGGACAGTCCACGGTCGACATATGAGTACAGTAGACAAGCGACTCGAGGAGATGCGTAGCGAGGTCGAACAGGAAGTCCCCGGCGACATCACGATAACCGAGGTGACGTACGAGGGGCCGGAGCTGGTCATCTACACCCGTGACCCGAAGAAGTTCGCCCAGGACGGCGACCTTGTCCGGCGGCTGGCATCGAAGCTCCGCAAACGGATCACGGTCCGACCGGACCCGTCGTCGCTGTCCCCACCTGACGCCGCACAGGAGGACATCGAGCGGATCATTCCCGAGGAGGCCGGCGTGGCGGACCTCGATTTCCACGTCGACACCGGCGAGGTCGTCATCGAGGCGGAGAAACCCGGGATGGTCATCGGCCGCCACGGCTCTACGCTCCGGGAGATCACCCAGGAAGTCGGGTGGACCCCGGAGGTTGTCCGGACCCCACCCATCGAATCCTCGACGGTCTCGAACGTGCGGAACTTCCTGAAACAGGAGCGGGAGGAACGGCGTGACATCCTCGAGCGAATCGGCCGCCAGATCCACCGCGAGGAGATGTCA
>CAZOWU010000215.1:0-3778 GCA_964583735.1 uncultured Halobacteriales archaeon
CCACGATCATCGCGATGAGCCCGCTGGCCGTGCTCAGCCTCGGTGACCTCCAGGGTTTCGCCATCGTCACCATCGTCGGCGTCCTCATCGGCGTGCTCATCACCCGGCCAGCCTACGGGAACATCCTCCGGAACCTCCTGCTCGACGAGTGAGCCGGCACCCGTCGGCCGGCGGTTCACAGCCGTCACCGACGGCTCACAACCGTCACTGACAAGCACGCCTGTCCGCAAGTGACGGGCATGATACGGAACCTCGCCGCCACCGTCCAGGGCTTTACCAGCAACGCCTTTCTCGTCCCCGGCGAGCGCACAGTGTTGGTCGACGCCGGCAACGGCTTCGACATCTCGACGGCGGTCCGCGAGCACGCCGACGGGCTCGACGCGCTCGTGCTCACCCACACCCACTCCGACCACGTCGGGAACCTCCCGGACGTGGTCGAGAACTTCGGCGTCGACGTCTGGGGGTACGACACCGGCCAGGACGGGGTCGACCGCCCGCTCACCGAAGACGACCCCGTCCGGCTCGGCGACGACAGCTACGAGGTCATCCACACCCCGGGTCACAAAACCGACCACGTCTGTCTGTACGCGCCCGGGCCGGGCGTGCTCTTCGCCGGCGACCTGGTCTTCGCCAACGGCGGCTTCGGCCGGACCGACCTCGCGGAGGGGGACCGGGAGTTGCTGGTCGACAGCATCCAGCGGCTGCTCGACCGGGTCGAGCACCTGGAGGAGATGCACACCGGCCACGGCCCCAGCGTCGACCGGAACCCCCGCCAGGACGTCGAATTCGCTCTGCAGGCCGCCCAGATGCGGTGAGCCGGGAGCCCGCGCCCGCGGCGGGCCGGCCGGCAGCCGCCAGCGCGACCGCTGATGTAGCGGCCGCCGGCTACCAGCCGGCGACTGCCAGCAGTTCGTCGTCGGCCTCGCCGTAGGCGCGTGCGACTGTCTCCGACTCCGAGCGGTCGTCGCTCGGGAGCGCCGGCAGGTCGACCGTCGCCACAGGGTCGACGAGGTTCAGCACGTCCCCGACACGTTCCTCGAGTTGTCCCTCGCGAGGGCCGCCAGCCGCGACCGCACACCCCTTCCGGTATCGCCGTCGACGACCCGGACGCGAGTCGGCTCCACGACTGCGACGGCGTCGGGGTCGACATCCCGGAGCGGCCGGGCCACGTCGCCGTAGGACTCGACGACCGCCCGGTCGACGGTCGCGATGTCCTCGCGGAGCCCTTCCATCGCCGGCAGGTGGTAGGTCTCCATGGCGCGGTTCAGCTCGGGAAGCGAGTCGACCGCGACGGCCTCCGCTATCGGGAGGTGCTCCCGGAGCCGGTCGGGGAGCTGGCAGTCCCCGTTGACCACGTAGCGGTCCCCGGCGCGGTCGACCAGAAACGTGCGGTCCTCGCGGCTCAGCGGCCCGGACCCGCCGGGAGTGGGTTCCCAGAGCCGGTGGACGGGGTTGATGGCTTCCGGCGTGAGGTCGCCGGGGCTGGCGGCCGCGAGCCGGCGGGCGTCCTTCCCGAACAGCCGGCCCTGCTCGACGGCGTCCCGGTAGTCGTCGTGGTGGAACCACCGGTCGTTGCCGGCACGGGGTTTGAATCCGATTGCGCCCGTCCGCGCGAGCAGCCCCGTCGAGAACGTGGTCTTGCCGGCGTCGACCTCACGAGCCCCTGCGGCCAACACCGTCATGCCAGGCCGTACAGCCCGGGCTCGTCGTCGGTCGCGGGCTCGGCGAAGACGAGCGACTCGCGGTTGACGACCATCCACGGGATCGCCCAGTCGAGCAGGACGTCCTCGGTACCCCGGTCGAGTTCGGCGTCGGGCTCGAGCCCCTGGAGGAGCCGGGCGACTTCGTAGACGGTGTAGAGCTCGTCGTCGTTGAGGACCTCGTCTGGTTCCCGGAAGGAGAGCGGTCGAACCTCGTCGACGGCGGATCTCTGGACTGGCATAGCGGGCGAAGGCCGCACCGGCGGGTAAACACACCGATCGCGACCGGTCGGTTTCTCCCACATATTTGTGCCAGCAGCCCCTTTCAGGAGTAATGGGTGATGGGCCGCCGAGCGTGCAGGAGGCGATCGTCGACGCAGTCGAGGACCCGCTTGTCGTCGTCGACGACGGTCTGGTCCTCGACGCCAACAGGGCGTTCCGGGAGTGGTTCGACGCCGAGGAGCCGGCTGGCGAACCGCTGTCTGCTGTCTTCGGGGAGCAGCCAGCACTGCGTGAGTACATCGAATCCGGCGAGGAGGGCATCGTGGAGACTGGGGCCGAGACTGCGGTCGGGAACCGGAGCGTAGAGGTGCGCCTGTCGCCAGTCCACGAGGGAGGCGAGCGGGCCGGACGGCTCGCCCACCTCCACGACGAGACCGACCGCGAGCAGCGGTGTGACCGCTTGGAGCGCGAAAACGAGCAGCTCGACCGGTTCGCGAGCGTCATCTCCCACGACCTCCGGAACCCGCTCGACGTCGCGCTGGGGCGGACGAACGTCCTCAAAGAGCGGGTCGACGACCCGGAGGTCGTCGAACAGCTCGAGTACATCAGCGACGCTCACGGCCGGATGCGGCGGATCATCATCGACCTGCTCAGTCTCGCCAGGGAGGGTGTGGAGGTCGACACCCGGGAGGCCGTCGGGGTCGCGACCCTGGCGGAGGATGCCTGGTCGACCGTCGCGACCGAGGACGCGACGCTGACCGTCGCGGTCGACCGCACTGTCTCGGCGGACCCCGACCGGCTGACGCAGGTGTTCGAGAACCTCTTTCGCAACGCGGTCCAGCACGCCGGCTCCGGGGTGGCCGTCACCGTCGGCCCCCTCGAGGACGGCTTCTACCTCGCCGACGACGGACCCGGGATCCTGACAGAGGAGCGCGAGCGCGTGCTCGAGCCGGGCTACACGGCCAGCGGGTCGGGCACCGGCCTCGGGCTGGCGATCGTGGAGAACATCGTCGAGGCCCACGGCTGGGACCTGGCGGTAACGGCGTCCGACGCCGGCGGCGCACGGTTCGAGGTGACCGGTATCGACCGTCTAGCAGGCTGAGCGGGTGTGCCAGCCCAGCGGACCGACGAGCGGGCTGGGGCATGGGCAACCAAGCACGGCTCTTAGGCTGCTGTGGTCGCACGATGTAGGTGTGTTGTCGACACTACGACAACGGCTAAAGGCACGCTTCGGTGACCAGTCCGACGAGGGGTCCAACGCCGAGTCCGGGAGCGCGGAGCGCTCGGAGCGAGACTCCGGGGCGCTACTGCACACCTGTCCGGACTGTGAAGAGGTCTCCGTGAGTGAGAAGGCACGGACCTGTTCGACGTGTGACCGGCAGACAGTCCCGGCACGAGAGGACTGAGCTCTCTCGTGCCTGAATCTGTGGGTCTCTGGAAAAAGGGATGTTGCATGGTGTGTCATGACACCTCTGAGCCCGGACCTCGGACGAAACCGGAGCCGCAGACCACAGGGTCCACCTCCACAGGAGACCGGCCGGCTTAAGAGCCGGGCCGGCGCAGTCGGGACATGGACGCGACGACGATCCACATGTGTCTGAACGTCTCGGACGCCGACCACCTCGCCGACTGGTACGTCGAGAACCTGAGCTTCGAGCACTCGTGGGAGTTCACCACCGCCGACGGGACCGGCCGGAACGTCTACGTCGCCGACGGCAACGGCTTCGAACTCCAGCTCTCGGATACGGAGGACGAGGGCGAGGACGAGTTCGAGCAGGGAACGGCCTGGGACCACATCGCTGTCGGCGTCGAGAACGTCGACGCGGCCTTCGAGGCGGTCGACCACCACGGCGTCG
>CAZOWU010000216.1:0-3747 GCA_964583735.1 uncultured Halobacteriales archaeon
AAATTGCGTACGCACGACCGTATGAGTAGTGTCGTCTGTTCCCGGCGCTTGCCGACCCCAATGCGGGCAATCGCCGGGAAACCGGGACAACAACCGCTATGACACCGAACTTACGGGAGGCAACCCGGTAACTGATTTTAAGTCCCCTTCATCCGTACCAGTGGCCATGGATGACAGCGACCACGACCACCTCGCGGTCTGGTGTGCGGGCGACGAGTGGTGTCCCCTTACCACGACGGCGACGCTTATCGGCCGCAAGTGGCATCCGGTTATCGTTCACCGGCTCCTGGAGGGTGGGCCCCAGGGGTTCAACGCGCTGAAGGAGTCCGTCGACGGTATCTCGAGCAAGGTGCTCTCCGACAGCCTCGACGACCTCGAGGAGGCGGGGCTGGTCGAGCGGGCGATCATCTCCGAGAAACCGTTCCGGGTAGAGTACTCGCTGACCGAGCGCGGTGCCGACCTCGAGCAGGTGGTCGAGGCGATGCGGGAGTGGGGGGAGCGTCACCTGATGCCCGCCGAGGACCGGTCCTCGTCGGTCGTCTGACAGTGATCGTTGTACCGATGTACCGGCGATTGCCCGTTGGGGTCGGCGAGCGCCGGGAACAGACGACAACAACCACTATGCGGGGGGTGGCCGCAGTCCGGCGCTACGACGAGCCGCGGCTGATCGACTGGTGGGTCTCGACCAAGTCCTCGAACCCGTCGACGCGCTCCCGGAGGTCTCCTTCGAGTTCGTCAGCCCGCTCCTGGAGCCGCTGGAACTCCTCGTTCGCATCGAGTTCCGCCTGCGTCCTCTTCTCTTCGAGCACGGAGAGCTTCGAGACCACCTGGAAGAATTCGTCGAGGCGGTCGTCCGTGCTGCCGGGGACCCCGAGATGCTGTTCCAGTACCTCCACGATTGTCTCCCGGTCGACGGGCTTACAGAGGTAGTCGTCGAACTCCATCTCGAGGATGTTCAAGTCCGGGTCGACCGCAGTCGTCATTACGACCACGCCATCGTAGCCACGTTCGCGGAGCTGCTCGAGGACTTCGTCGCCGGACAGCCCCGGCATCCGCCGGTCGAGCAGGACAGCGTCGACGGTGTCGTCGATGGCTTCGAGCGCCGCCTCGCCGTCGTAGGCGACGCGGGTTTCGTACAGGGTTTCCAGCGTGAGCGCGTAGGTATCCGCTACAGTGTCCTCGTCGTCCACTACCAGCACGACCTGACTACTCGGTGCCACAGCCGCAGTTCGAGCAGCACCCGTATAGTCCCTTTGTCCCACGGTGTGTGACGCGGCCCCGCCTACCCGTGGTGACGACCGATCTCCCGGAACGCGGTGTCGATGTTCTCGAAGCCTTCGAGGGTGTCGTCCATCTGGGCCTTGAGGTCGTCTGCTCGCTGAGAGAGCTCCTGGAGTTCCTCGTTCTCGCTGACTTCCTGGGCCGAGAGCTCTGCCTCCAACAACGCGAGCTTCGAGGTCACCTCCATGTACTCCAAGAGCCGGGCGTCGTACCGCTGGGCGCGAAGCTGCTGGCCGATGGCTGCCGTCAGGTTGTCCTTCTCGACGGGTTTGCAGAGGTAGTCGTCGAAGGGCATGTCGATGATGTCCATTCCGGGGTCGACAGCCGTGAGCATGATCACCCGGGTGTCGTACCCCTGGTCGCGGAGCTGCTCGAGGACCTCGTCGCCGGACAGGGTCGGCATCCGGCGGTCGAGCAACACGATGTCGATGTCCTCGTCGGCGGCCTCGAGCGCCTCCTCGCCGCCGTAGGCGACGCGGGTCTCGAACTCCGTCCCGAGGCGGAGCGCGTACACGTCGGCGACTTCGGGTTCGTCGTCGACGACGAGCACAGTCGCCTGGGTACTCTCCGGCACAGCGGCATCCACGACACCGCCGGTAATAAGTGTGTGTCATCCGTTTTTCTCCCCCATATCGGGGGTGTAGCAAGCGGGTGGAACCGCGTAGCGGAAGTTTAAAGACTGGTTGAAAGCGATTTCCGGATACGGATGCTCGCGCCACTCCAGCTTGTCGACAGCTTCCTCCTCAACTACAACGTGGGGGACGCGCTTGTCGTGGTGTTCGCGCTCGGGTTGCTCGCGACGCTCCCGCTGCGCTCCCGGAAAGTGACCACGCTCCACATCATCGTCTTCGGGCTCGTCTTCCTGCTGACTCCCTCGAGTGCGATGAGCGTCGACGGCCCGACACACCTCCTCGGGAGCCCGTTCCAGTACAAACTGCTCGGGCTCATCCTCCTGGTCGTCGGTCCGGTCTTCTACGCCAGCGCGAAGCGTTAGGCCCCCTTCCGGCGTTTTCTCCGCTCCTGGCGCGAGTGTTACTCCCGGGCAAAGTTAATGCGTCCCGGGTGTAACCGTCTTGTATGACGGCTGCCGGCACGGGAGAGCCATGAGCGGGGACGAAGACTGGTTCGAGCGGGCCCTCCGCGAGTCGAATACCGGCGCCAGCAACGGGGACAGCGAGGACGGCAGCGACGCGGACAGCGAGGACGGCAGCGACGCGGACAGCGAGGACACGGCGGACGGGTCGGTCGGAACCACGGCCGGGACTGACGCTGACGGGACGCTCGAGGACCTGTTCGACGACGGCGGCTCGTCCGGCGATGCCGGTGACGCGTCCGACGACGACACCTCGTTCGGCGACGCCGATGATGCGGACCTGTTCGGCGAAGCGGCCGGCGAGGACCTCTTTGACGACGACTTCGGGAGCGCCTTTGGCGGCGGTGAAACCGACTTCGCCGACGATGACTTCGACTCCACCATCCCGCGGATTGACCTTGGAGTCGAGGGGCTGGACGACATGATCCTCGGCGGGGTCCCGGAGCGCCACCTCATCGTCTGCATCGGCGGGGCCGGCAGCGGCAAGACCACCTTCGGCCTGCAGTTTCTCCACCACGGGCTGCAAAACGGGGAAAACGGCGTGTTCATTACGCTCGAGCAGAGCTACGAGGGCATCATGGATACCGCCAACGAGCGGGGCTGGGAGTTCGACCGCTACGAACAGGAGGACGCGCTGGCGGTGGTCGACTTGGACCCCGTCGAGATGGCAAACAGCCTCGACAGTATCCGTGGCGAGCTCCCCGAGCTGGTTACGGAGTTCGACGCCGACCGACTCGTGCTCGACTCCGTCTCGCTGCTGGAGATGATGTACACCGACGAGGCCCGCCGCCGGACCGAGGTGTTCGACTTCACACGGTCGCTGAAGCAGGCGGGGGTCACCACCTTCCTCACCAGTGAGGCCAGCGAGGACAACGAGTACGCCTCCCGCCACGGTATCATCGAGTACCTGACCGACGCAGTCTTTTTCCTCCAGTACATCCGCGGCCAGTCCCAGAAGACCCGCCTGGCGGTGGAGATCCAGAAGATCCGCAACGCCAACCACTCCCGGGAGCGCAAACCCTACGAGATCACCGCCGAGGGGATCTCGGTGTATCAACAGGCCGATATCTTTTGACTACTTCCTGCTGTCGTTCGAGAGCGCGAAGCGCGTTCGTGATGAGCGCGGGACTCCGTCCCGCGGACCATGCGAACGAGCGGCGCGGCCGCCCGTGAGCAGATGACGAAAGATGCGCAGCGTCTTTCGAACCACGTCGGGTCACTCTGTACGACAAAACCGTGTATCTGCGCAAAATACAGCGCAAAACCACAACCCTATTTTCCATCCCTGCGCTCTCTCGTTTCATCGGCGCCTCTCCAGCCGACCGCGTCCACCGACGCTCACACCGACCGCGTCCACCGACGCCCACACCGAC
>CAZOWU010000217.1:0-3708 GCA_964583735.1 uncultured Halobacteriales archaeon
GTCGCTGGCGTCGACCCGGGAGATCCAGATCTTCTGGCCGTCGATGACGTACTCGCCGCCGTCTTTCTCGGCGGTGGTCTCGATGGAGGTCGAATCCGAGCCGGCGTTGGGTTCGGTCAGCCCGAATGCCTGGATCGAGGTTTCGCCGGCGGCGACCGCGGGCAGGAGTTCCTCTTTCATCTCCTGGCTGCCGTATTTGACCAGGGGGGCGGAGTTGTAGATCGCACCGTGGACGGCCTGTGAGGCGCTGAAGCCGCCGCCGCTGGCGGCGATCTCCTCCATCATCACGACGGTCTCCTCGGTGCTCATGCCGGCCCCGCCGTACTCCTCGGGGACGAGCGCGCCGAACCAGCCGTTGGCGGCGAGTTCGTCGACGAACTCGTGGGGGTACTCGCCGTGTTTGTCGTGCTCGCGCCAGTACGCGGCGTCGAAGTCAGCACAGATCTCCCGGATGGAGTTGCGGACGAGTTGCTGCTGTTCCGTCAGCTGGACCGTGTCTCTGTCGACCATCTGAACGGCCCGATCTGCGGCAGCAGTCGCATTAAATCCACGGCTCCGGCTGGCGCCGGGGTCGTCCGGGTAGCGAGCCCGTCACACCGCCCGGCTGTCACACTGCCGCGAGCGCGTCGGCCACGTCCCCGACCTCCGAGAGTGCCGAGAGGGTGTCGTAGTAGTCGGCCACGTCCCCGGCGTCGAGGACTGTTCCGGCACACTCCTCGAACTTCGCACGGAACCGGGCCTCGGAGAGCGGGTCGTCGTGGGTGCCGGGTGGGTCTGTCCGGGTGCGCTCGTTGGCGCCCTCGGGCGTCTCGACCCGAACCGTCGCCCCGTGGGAGTCGTAGGGCATGCTCTCGTCCACGGAGACGGAGATTCGCTCGCGGACCCGCTGGACCGTCGGGTGGTCGATAGCCTCTGCCTGGAAGGTTTCCAGGCCGACCCGGTCGCGGACGAACCCGCTCGCGACGGTGTACTCCATGGAGAATTTCGCCTCCAGTCCCGTCTCGGGGTCCGTGTGGTGCAGCGCGTCGGCCGCACCCTGTGAGGCCGTGACAGCAATCGACTCGACTGCCTCCGGGTCGACCGCCTCGCCGAGTTCGGCTGCCGCGGCGATGGCGCTGTGGGTGAAATAACAGCAGGGATAGGCCTTGACGTGGACCCCCGCCTCGCGGAGTCGCCAGCGGTCGCCGACCGAGAAGTCGCCCACCGCCTCGGGACTGTAGAGGTCCCAAAAGCCGCCGTCGCCGGTGACCGCACGCGAGTCGGCGGTGACTCCCTCGCGGGCGAGCCGAGCAGCGGTCACGCCCGACCGGGCACACAGGCCCGCGTGCACCGGCTTCGTCATCGACCCGAAGTTGCGCTTGAGGCCGGCGGGCATCGAGGCCGCGACGGTCAGGGCACGCCTCGTCGTCTCCGCATCGAGGTCGAGTAGGTGGGCAGCCGCGGCCGCCGCGCCGAAGGTGCCGAAGGTAGCCGTCGCGTGCCACCCGGCCTCGTAGTGCTCTGGGCTGACCGGCTCGGCGACCGCACACGCCGTCTCGAACCCCGCGGCGTAGGCTGCGACGAGGTCCCGGCCAGTGGCCGCGGTTTCGGGAGCGAGCGCGAGCAACGGCGGGACGAGCGCCACGCTCGGGTGGCCGTCCATCGCCCACGACAGGTCGTCGTAGTCCAGCGCGTGGCTGGCGGTCCCGACCCGTAGCGCCGTGGCCTCGGGTCGGCCGGTGCCGTCCACGCCGAGTAGTTCTCCGACCGCCGCCGTATCGGGGTCGACGTCCGCTGTTGCCGCCGCCCGCCGGCCGGCGTCGGCGGTCGTGCCCGCGAGCGTCACCCCGACGGTGTCGACGACCGCACGGGTGACGGTGTCGACGGCTCCCTCCGGGAGGTCCTCGTACTCCACGCCTGCGACGAACTCGCCGAGTCGCGCCTCCGGCGATGCTGTCTTCATGATCTCTGGAGGGTCGCCCACACTCTTAAATCTCGGCCGCCGTGGGGCTGCGGCGCGACCCCGGAGGTGGGCCGAACTATTAGGAGGGGCGCTGCGAAGCCGGCGTCGAGGCCACACAGTGACCGACGCATACATCACGGGCGTCTCGTCGGTGCTCGACCGCGAGTACGACCTGCCGGAGCGGGACCTGGCGTTGCACGCGATACTCGAGGCACTGGACGGTGCAGACCTGGAGCCGACTACGGTCGACGGGCTCTATCTTCCCAAGCCCCGGCCCTGGGCCGAACAGGGTTTCTTCTCGACGCTGCTCTCGGACCGGCTCGGCATTGCCCCAGACCGCCGGCTCGAGGTCTACACCGGCGGTACCAGCGGCGGCAACGCCTTTCACGCCGCCGTGAGTGACGTCCGCGCGGGCCGGGTCGAGACCGCCGTCGTCGCCGCGGTCGAGCGCAACTCCACCATCGAGACGGCGGACTACTTCGAGTACATTACCGGCATCTTCGACCGGGAGTTCCAGGCGCCAGCCGGCCCCTCTATCCCCGGGATGTACGCTCAGAGCCTCCAGCGGTACTGCCACGAGTTCGACGCCGACCGCGAGGCAGTCGCGGCTATCGCCGCAAAGAACCGCTCGAACGCGGCCGGGAATCCGGCTGCGGTCTTCGGCGAGGACCTGTCGGCGGCCGAGGTCCTCGATTCCCGACCCATCGCCGACCCGCTTCGACTGCTGGAGTGTCCGACGCCCTGCGACGGCGCGGCGGCGCTCGTGGTCACCACTGAACCCGATACCGGTGGCGCCAGTGACAGCGGAAGCAGGAGCGGCGACAGCACCGGGTCCGGCACGCTGCTCCGGGTGAGTGGGGCCGGCGCCGGCCACGCGAGGAGTCACCTGCTCGGGACCCGCGACGGCTCGCTGGCCCGCTTTCCCGCGGTCGGAACGGCCACGGCGGAGGCACTCGACGACGCCGGCACGAGTGCCGAGGATGTGGACGTCTTCGAACCCTACGCCCCTTTCCCGCACGTCGAAGCGGTCATCACGGAGGAGCTGGGGCTGTACGAGCCCGGCGAGGGGGCGGCGGCGTGTATCCGTGGCGAAACCGCCGTCGACGGGCCGCATCCGGTGAGCCCCTCGGGTGGCTGTCTCGGCCGGGGCCACCCGGCGATGGTGACCCCGCTTTTGAACTACGTCGCCGCGGCCGCCCAGCTCCGCGGGGAGGCCCCGAACCAGGTTCCCGGTGCGGAGCGGGCGCTGACGACCAGCGAGCACGGCCACGTCGACGGCGTCACTGCCACCGTCCTGGAGGTGGACGGATGAGCGACCGCCCCGACGACCGCCCGACCGAGCGGTACACGGTGCGGTTCTGGGAGGCGCTGGCCGACGGGCGACTCCTCGCCCACCGGTGTGAGCGTGAGGGATGTGGGCGGACGTTCTTCCCGCCCGGGCCGGTCTGTCCCCACTGTGGCGGTCGCGACGTGGACTGGGCGGCGGTCGACCCGCGCGGGCAGCTCTACTCGTTCACCAGACAGCACGTCACGCCGCCCGGGTTCGACGCGCCGCAGGTGGTCGGGCTGACCGAACTTGCGGCCGGCCCGCGGCTGCTGACCCCTCTCGCGGCCGACTACGAGGGGCTCGAGGTCGGGACGCCCGTCGAGGTCGTGCCCGCGGAGCCGCCGGGAGCGGTCGACCGCGGCGAACTCGCCGAATACCCGTACTTCGAGGCGGTGCCCGTCGCTGATGCTGTGGACAACGGGGAGTGAGCGCGGGCCGG
>CAZOWU010000218.1:0-3704 GCA_964583735.1 uncultured Halobacteriales archaeon
CAGAACCCGGCGTACTGTCGCGTGAACTAGTCATGTCCAACTCGTTCCGGCGCGTACTCCCGGTTCTCGTCATCGTTGTCGCCCTCGCCGCCGTCCCCGCCACGGCGGGGGCACAGCAGGTCGGCGGCTCGGTCACCGTCCCTCCAGGTACAACCCAAACCGGCGACATCTCGGCCGTCGGCGGGACGGTCGTGGTCGAGGGGACGCTGGACGGCAGCCTCAACGGCTTCGCGGGCTCGGTGCTAGTCACGGGGACTGTCACCGGCGACGTCGAGGTCGCGGCGGGCGCGGTCACGATAAGCGGCACCGTCGAGGGCGACGTCGAGGCGGCCGCGGGCGCGGTGACAGTCACCGAATCCGGCCGGGTCGGCGGGTCACTGTCGACCGGCGCCGGCGACGTTAGCATCGACGGGACCGTCGCGGGCGACGTCGCTACCGGTGCCGACCGGTTCGCGCTCGGCTCCACGGCACAGGTCGGCGGGAACGTCAGACACGACGCCGAAACGGTCGAAATCGCTGACGGCGCGTCGGTCGGCGGCACCACCGAGCGCGTCGACGGGGTCGACGTGAACATCGATGCCCCGTTCGCCGGGAACGTCGACTTCGGGGGCTCGCTGGTTCCGGCCCCACTCGGGCTCCTGGCTGCCTTCCTCGCCAACGCCCTCCTGGGGGCAGTTCTCCTGCTTGGGGCACCAGGGCTCGCACGCCGCGTGACCGGCACCGGTACCGACCGCCCAGCGGCGAGCGCAGGCGCGGGACTCGCGATGTTTGTGGGTATTCCCGTGGCGCTCGTCGTCCTCGCCATCACCATCGTCGGCATCCCGCTGACCGTTGCCGGGTTGCTCGTTTACGCCCCGCTTCTGTGGGTCGGATTCGTCTACGGGGCGCTCCTGGCCGGCACCTGGCTGCTCGAACAGGTAGGCTACGACTCGCCGTGGGGTGCGCTCGCTGTCGGGCTGGCGCTTCCGGCCCTGGTCTCGCTGGTCGGGCCGAGCTGGGTACTAGACCTCGCGTATCTGCTGTTCGGGCTGGGCGCCCTCGCCCTGTCCGCACTCGCGCTCCGCCGGGGCGAGCGGTCGTTCCCCGACGAGGGTGGCGGGAGCGAGCCAGTCGAGGGAGCGGCCGGCGGGGGCGAGCCGGCCTGAGGCCGGACGCAGGGGTCCGCGGAACGTTCATTTCGGTCCGCCACCTGAGCGGCCCATGGACCTCCAACTCGATGCGGTCCCGATGACGCGGACGGGGCTGCAGGTCAGCGAGACCGCGTTCGGCACGTGGCGGTTCGCCCGCAAAACAGACCAGGGGCGGCTGGAAGTCGACCGCGAAACCGCCGTCGACCTGCTGGACACCTACGCGGCCGCCGGTGGCCGGTTCATCGACACCGCCGACGTCTACGGCGACGGGGAGAGCGAGCGCTGGATCGGCGAGTGGCTCCGCCAGCGCGACCGCGACGAGTTCGTCATCGCGTCGAAAGTCTACTTCCCGACCCGGCAGGACGACCCAAACGCCGGCGGCCTCAACCGCAAGCACGTCCGCCGACAGGTGCAGCACAGCCTCGAACGCCTCCGGACGGACTACCTGGACATCCTCTACATCCACCGCTGGGACGGGGAGACACCCACCCGCAAGCTGATGCGCTCGCTCAATGCTCTCGTCGAGGAGGGGAACGTCCACTACCTCGGCGCCTCGACGCTGGCCCCCGACGCCTGGCGGGTCGCCCACGCCAACGGGATCGCCCGCCGCGAGGGGCTCGAGCAGTTCTCGATAACCCAGCCCCGCTACAACGTCGTCAACCGCGAGACCGAGGGGGAGTATCTGGACTTCTGTCGCGAGCGCGGGCTCGACGTCGCCCCCTGGAGCCCGCTCGCTCAGGGCTTTCTCACCGGCAAGTACGACCGCGAGGGCGACCGCCCCGAGGACGCCACGGCCTCCGACACCGACGGCTGGGAGGACCGCTACCTGACCGAGACGAACTTCGACGCGCTCGATGTCGTCCGGGAGGTTGCCGGGGAGGTCGGCGCAACACCCGCCCAGGTGGCTATCGCCTGGCAGCTCGAACACCCCCAGGTCACGGCCCCCATCATCGGCGCCCGGACTGTCGAACAGCTCGAGGAGAACCTCCGGGCCGTGACAGTCGACCTGAGCGAGGACCAGTTCGACCGGCTCTCGAACGCGAAAGCCGGCCCCTTCGAGGACCTCCTGTGACTCCCACGAGCCTCGACACGGCGGTCGAGCGGGTGGCCTGCCCCGTCGCCGACGACTTCACCATCTCGCGTGGGACGACCGCGACCGCGACAACGGTCGTCGTCCGCATCTCCGACGGTGAGCACACGGGGGTCGGCGGCGTCGCACCCGCGGCCTACTACGGCGAGACGCCGGACTCCGTCGAGGAGGCGTTGCCTGACCTGCTGGCAGCTGTCGAGGGGGCTGACCCCCACGCACAGCAGGCTATCGCCCGCCGGCTGGCCGACCGCGCGCCGGAAGCGGCCGCCGCACGGGCTGCCGTCTCCGGGGCTGTCCACGACCTCGCCGGCAAACGGGCTGGCGAGCCGGTCTACCGCCGGTGGGGTCTCTCACCAGACGCCGCACCGCCGACCTCCTACACCGTCGGGATCGCCGACCCCGACGAGATGGCCGACCGCGCCGCACGCGCCAGCGCCGCCGGCTTCGAGGTGCTGAAAGTGAAGGTCGGTACCGACGACGACCGCGCTCGCGTCCGCGCGGTGCGGGAAGCCGCGCCCGACACCCGCCTGCGCGCCGACGCCAACGAGGCGTGGGCCCCCGGGCGAGCCGTCGAGATGGCTGCCTGGCTCGCCGACCGGGGCGTGGAGTTCCTCGAACAGCCCTGTCCGACGGTGGCGGGGCTCCGGCAGGTGCGGGAGGCCGGCCACCTGCCCGTGGCGGCCGACGAGTCCTGCGTGACTGCGGCCGACGTGCCCGCGGTCGCGGACGCAGTCGACATCGTCGTCACGAAACTCGGCAAGTGCGGGGGACTGCGGCCGGCCGCCCGCCAGGTCGCAACCGCCACCGCCCACAGCCTGGAGACGATGGTCGGCTGTATGGTGGCGAGCGACGCCGCCATCGCGCCGGCCTGTCACCTCGCGCCGCTGTGTGACTACGCCGACCTCGACGGCGCGCTCCTGCTGACAGCGGACCCCCACGACGGAGTCCCCGTCGAGGACGGGCGGATTGACCTGCGGGCGGTCGGGGCGGGGACGGGTGTGGGCCCGGTGGAGTAGTACCACCCGGCTCCGATCCGCCACATCTGGAGCGAGACCGCCGCAGACAAGCCCCCGGCGCTCCCCGGCCGGGTATGGGCATCGACGAACCCGACATCGACCCCGGACAGTTCCTGGAGGACGTTGAGATGCGCGTCGGCACCGTCCGGGCAGCCGAGGAGTTCCCTGCGGCGCGCAAGGACGTCTACAAACTGGAAGTCGATTTCGGCGAGGAGGTCCGCCAATCTGCGGCGGGACTGGCCGACAACTACAGCCGGGCCGACCTGGAGGGACGGCAGGTGGTCGCAGTCGTCAATCTGGGGACCGTGAACATCGCAGGCTTCGAGAGCCGGTGTCTCGTGGTCGGGGTCGACGATGCCGACGGCGACGTGGTCCACCTCCAGCCCGAGCGTGCGGTCCCCGACGGGACGCGAGTTTACTGATACGGTCGTGCGTACTTCCTTTCGAGACCACGAAACAGAAGACGGG
>CAZOWU010000219.1:0-3660 GCA_964583735.1 uncultured Halobacteriales archaeon
GATCAACCTCGTCTCCTACGCGGCGCCGGCCGTCGCGGTCCTGACCGGGCTCGTCCTGCTGGGGGAACAGCCAACCGTCCACACCGCGGCCGGGTTCGCGCTGATCCTCCTCGGGTTCGCGCTGATCAAGCGACGGGAGCTCCGCGAGGAACTGGGCCGGTTCGACCTCCCCGGCACGGCAGAAGAGTAGCCCCGCCGACAGAACTGTCGGACCGACGGTCTCGTGACTGGAACCCGACGGATCCCACTCTTCCAGGGACTGGACCGGACGCATCAGAGATAGTTTGTACATTTTATCAATTATATTCGTTTTTATCCGCTTCTATCATACGTGTATCGGAATAGTTATCCGTATACCGTTCGTTCGTTTATTTGCAATGGCAGAAGGTAAGGTGGATTTCTTCCACGACACAGGCGGTTACGGTTTCATTTCGACTGAGGACGCGGACGATGACGTATTCTTCCACATGGAGGACGTCGGCGGCCCGGACCTCGAAGAAGGACAGGAAATCGAATTCGACATTGAACAGGCCCCCAAGGGCCCCCGCGCGACGAACCTCGTCCGCAACTGACGGGCCTGCCCTGGACGCTTCGTCGCGCCCAGGCGGCTCGTGCGACTGGTTCTTTCACACTCACCCGAGAGACGGCGGACCGCTGTTCCGATAGAACTACAACACAACTCCACAGCGTCGCGCTCGGCGACCTGGGGACCGTCGGACTGTTCGGGTGTTCAGCGTGGCGACCACAGCAGTAGCTCGGGGAGCGGTGAGTGGACTAAACGAATCGCCGCCGGTCAGGCGACCGACGCGCCGACGTAGAGGACGACGACGAGGAACACCCAGACGACGTCGACGAAGTGCCAGTACATCGAGACGGTGGAGACGGAGGTGTGCTGGTCGGCGGAGTAGTGACCCATCCGGGCCCGAAAGAAGACGATGGCCAGCAACACGCCGCCGAGCGTGACGTGCAGGCCGTGGAGCCCGGTCAGCCCGTAGAAGGCAGAGCCGAAGGCACCCGTAAAGAGGTCAAAGCCCTCGTGGATGAGGAACTCGTAGTACTCCAGCACCTGGCCGCCAACGAAGATGAGTCCCAGCAGGAGCGTCACTCCGGTGAGGCGGACGAACCGTTGCTGGTTGCCCTTCCGGAGTGCGACGTGGGCGAAATGCAGTGTGAAGCTGCTGGCAATCAGGATGAGGGTGTTGACGAGGACGAGGCTGGAGAGCAGATTCGGGAGCTCCGGCGTCCAGGGCCCCGACCGGATGAAGAAGTAGTAGACGAAGCCGGCGCCGAAGGTGGCGACCTCCGACCCCAGGAACAGGAGCATCCCGAGCTTGAGGCTGCTCCCACTGTGACCCTCGGTGCCGTGTTTCAGGAAGCCGGCGATGAAGCCGTGGTAGAGCCAGCCGTACAGCCCGAGCAGGAACAGCCCGGTCGAGCCGACGAGCACGCCTGGCCCGACCAGCGGGCCGATAACGTCGTAACTGTGTCCCATGACGAACAGTGCGGCCCCGACGTAGATCCCGCCGACCCCGAGCGCGGCGATGAAGGGCCACCAGGAGGCCTCGCCGAAGCCGCGCGGCCAGTCCTCGACAGCCGGCAGGTGGTGGCCACCGTGGTCCTCGGCCGGGAGGTGGTCGTCCGAGTCGTCTGCGACGGTCATGCTCCGACCTTGCGAGTGGACTTTCAAAAACCCTCGCAAACCGTTCCCGGGGGAGCCGGCACCCATTCCCTCCCGGACTGGTCCCGACAGGTACTCCTCTCCGCCGGCCGAAAGCGCGGCCATGTCCCGGCTCCGGACCCGGCTGGCCGGCGGCGCCGCCGGCCTGCTCGCCCTGCTGGCCGTGGCGGACCCCGCCCTCGCCCACGGGGGAGCCGTCGCCGCGAACCGCCAGCCGGTAACCGTCCCCACCTGGCTCGTGTTGCTGACCGGGGGTTCGGCCGTCGGTGCCTCCTTCCTGCTCGCGACCTTCGTCACCGACCGGGCAATGGTCCGTGCCATCGACGGCTGGCGACGGCTGGTCCCCGGCCCCGGCCGCCTCGCCCGCGGGGGGGCGAAAGCCGTCGGCGTCCTCGGGCTGGTCGCCGTCTTGGCGGTCGCGGTCGCCGGACCAACCGAGAACAACGCCGCCGTCCTCTTCGTCTGGGTCGGCTGGTGGGCCGGCTACACCATGACGACGTACCTGGTCGGCAACGCCTGGCCGGCGCTGAACCCCTGGCGCACCCTCGCTGGCCTGTTGCCATCGCTCGGTGAGTCGTACCCGGACCGGCTCGGCTCCTGGCCAGCTACCCTGGCGCTGCTCGCGCTCATCTGGGTCGAGACCGTCAGCCCGATCACCGACGACCCGCGCCCGATGGCCGTCGTCATCCTCGCGTACACACTGGTGACGCTGACGGGCGCGGCCGTCTACGGGGCCGAACAGTGGTTCCACCGCGCGGACCCCATGGCCCGCGTGTTCCGCTACTACGGAGCCGTTGCGCCCGTCCAGCGGACGGACGGCGGGCTCACCCTCCGACTCCCCGGCGGCGCCCTGTCCGAACTCGACATCGCCGACGACAGCGAGGTGGCCTTCGTAGTCGCGCTGCTGTGGGCGACGAGCTTCGACGGCTTCGTCTCGACTGCGGCGTGGGCTGACGTCGCGGGCGCAGTCCAGGCGGCCGGGGTCCCGCTCGCGCTCGCCTATCTGGCTGTGCTCGCGGGCGGGTTCGGGCTCTTTCTCGGCGGCTACCGGCTCGCCTCGCGGCTCGCCCGCCGGACCGGCGACACCTATCTCTCGACGGCCATCGTCGCCCGCCGCTTCGCGCCCTCGCTGCTGGCTATCGCCGCCGGCTACCACTTCGCCCACTACCTGGGCTTCCTGCTCTCCCTTGCCCCCGCCATCGTGGTGCTGGCGGCGACACCGCTGTCGGTGCCGGCCCAGGTCCCCGTCCTCCCGCTCCCGGGCTGGTTCGACCTGGTCGGAATGGCCGCAATCCTGCTGGGCCACGTGCTGGCGGTCTGGGTTGCCCACGCCACCGCCTACGACCTCTTTCCCGGCCGCCTGCAGGCGGTCCGCAGCCAGTACCCGTTCATCGCGGTGATGGTCTTCTACACCATGACGAGCCTGTGGCTGCTCGCCCAGCCGGAGGTGACTACGCCATGAGCGAACCCGACGCGACCGCCGAGGACGCCCCCGACCGAAGCGGCCGCGTTGCGACCGTTGGCAACCGAGCACCTACCCACGTCGGGACGGGTCCCGGCACCCCCGAGCGGGAGTTCGACCCCCCGGCCGACGCCGACGTCGTCGGCTGTGGCTACTGCGGCCGCCCGTTTGCCGACGAGGAACTACTCGCGCTCCACCGGGGCCACGCCCACCCGGACCGGCTCACCGGGGAGGAACGGGAGGCCTTCGAGGCAACCTACGAGGCCGAGACCACGGAGATGCGCCGCTTCCAGCTCAAGGCTGTGGGCGTGGTCATCCTCCTCTATTTCCTCCTGCTGATGGTCTACGCTCTGGTGTGACCCCGGAGTCGAAAGGTTGAGGTGTGCAAACGGCGGTAAGAGAGGTATGGAACTCCGGGTCATCGAGAAAGAACCGACGGAACTCTCTATCGAGATCGCCGGCGAGGACCACACCTTTCTGAACGTCCTCAAAGGCGCGCTGCTGGAGACAGAGGGCGTCA
>CAZOWU010000220.1:0-3656 GCA_964583735.1 uncultured Halobacteriales archaeon
ACGCGGCCATCGACGCCTGCCGCGACGCGGGGCTCCCGGTCATCCTCGTCCCGACAGTCGTCCCGGGAACGAACGACGACGAACTCGGCGACATCGTCCGCTTCGCGCTGGCGAACGACGACGTGGTCCAGTCGGTGAACCTCCAGCCCGTGGCCCACTTCGGACGCTACGAGCAGGACGAGAGGCGCTTCTCGGCCGACGAGTGTGCCCGCCGGCTGGCTACCCAGCTGGCGGGGTTGGAGACACGGGACCTGCTGCCCGTACCCTGTTGTTCCTCGACCTGCCAGCTCGCCACGGCGGTTGTCGAACCCGCCACCGACGACGACGTCATGGCCGTTACCCGGTTTCTGGAGGGCGAGGCCACCGGTCAGCTCTCGGGACTGGTCGACGAGTCGGACTGGCTGGAGTTGCTCGCCGGGACCACCGCCGGCGACGACCTTGCCTGCACGGCGGCGGACTGCTGTGGCGGCGCGCCAGGCCTCGGCGACGACGGTGCCCTCGGGGGGTTGCTGGACACGGTAATGCCGGTTTCGGTCACGGGGTTCATCGACGCCGATGCCGCCGACGTGGGCCGGCTGAACAACTGCTGTCTCTCCGTGCCCACCCCCGACGGCGACCTGGTTCCCTTCTGTGGGTACAACATGACGACCGACGACGGTGAGTACGCCCTCCGGAACCGCCACGGCTGGGGCGGCCGGGACGGAACCGACGCCGACCTGCCCGAGGCCGGCGGTAGTCCGCCCGCACCCGCGGCCGACTACCCGCGGACCGACGCGGACGATGACTGACCTGCTCGGTGCGCTCCAGGGCGATCCCTGGGGGGTGCTCCGGCTGGTGCTCGGCGACCCGCTCCACCCCGGCGGCCACGAGGCCACCGCGGCCTTGCTCGACCGCGCCGGCGTCGGTGTGGATACCCGTGTTCTCGACGTCGGGTGTGGTGCCGGCGGGGCGCTGGAGCTGGCCCGGGAGCGCGGCGCCGACGCCGTCGGGCTGGACCGTGACCCCGCAGACGACGGACGGGTCCTCCGCGGTGACCTCTCTACTCTCCCGGTCCGGGACGGGACGGTCGACGCCGTCCTCGGGGAGTGTGTCCTCTGTCTGGCTCCCGACCTCGACCACGCGCTCGCGGAGACCCGCCGCGCCGTCGGCGCGGGTGGCCGGCTGGCGGTTTCGGACGTGACGGTTTCGGGTGAGGTACCCGACCTCCCGCCGTTCCTGGCGGAGGTACTCTGTCTGACCGACCGCCGCGACCGGGAGGGGCTCGCGGCCGCCGTCGAGGACGCGGGGGACGAGGTCAGGGACGTCCGGGACCACCACGAGGACCTGCTGGCGATGCGCGAGGAGGCGGCTGGCGCGCTCGACGTCGACGCGCTGCTGGCGGCGCTCGGTGACCGCGGCGACGTTGGCTACGTCTCGCTGGTCGGGGAGGCGGTCTGACCCCCGGACACAGCGACGAGTCGGTCGCTGCTCGCGCGCCAAACTGATTGCCCGACCCGTTGAAGTAGTCCGGACTCCTCTGTGGAGTATGCGCCTGCACTGGCACCGGCGGGACCTCCGGGTGGCCGACAACCGCGGACTCGCCCGCGCTACCGAGGACACCGCCGTTCCCGTCTTCGTCTTCGACCCAACCGTCCTGCAACACGGCGCCCCATCCAGAGTCGCCTTCATGCTCGACGCGCTCGACTCGCTGCGGGCGGCCTACCGCGACCGGGGTAGTGACCTGCTCGTCGCCCGCGGCAACCCGGTCGACGTACTCCCGACACTCGCCGCCGAGTACGACGCCGACCTGGTCACCTGGAACCGCGACTACTCCGGGTTGGCCCGCCGCCGCGATGCCGCGGTCAGACAGGAGCTCGACGAGGCCGGCACCGACCGCGAGGCCGTCCACGACGCTGTCCACCACAAACCGGGCTCGATCACGACCAACGACGGCGACCCCTACGCCGTGTTCACGTACTTCTCGAAGAAGTGGCACGACCGACCGAAAGCCGACCCGCTCGAGGTGCCCGACGGGGAGGACCTCGCGGACGTCGACGGCGACCCGCTCCCGACGCTCGCCGACCTGGACTTTGCCGAGCCCGAGGCCGACATCCCGGACGCGGGCACGGCGCCGGCTCGCGACCTGCTGGAGCAGTTCTGCGCGGAGCCCGTCTACCGCTACGCGGAGCGCCGGGATTACCCCGCGGACGACGTCACCTCCCGGCTCTCGGCCCACCTGAAGTACGGTACCATCGGCGTCCGGGAGGTCTACGAGCGGGCCGACCGGGCACGCGCCGACGCCCCAGACGAGGAGGCCCGCGAGAGCGTCACCGAGTTTCTCGACCAGCTGGCCTGGCGTGAGTTCTACACGCAGGTCCTGTGGGCCAACCCCGAGGTCGTCGATTCGAACTACAAGGAGTACGACCAGGACATCGAGTGGCGCGAGGACCCCGAGGCACTGCAGGCATGGAAGGACGGGCGGACGGGCTACCCAATCGTCGACGCCGGGATGCGCCAGCTCCGGGCGGAGGCGTGGATGCACAACCGCGTCCGCATGATCGTCGCCTCCTTCCTGACGAAGGACCTCCTCCTCGACTGGCGTGAGGGGTACGACTGGTTCCGCGAGCAACTCGTCGACCACGACACCGCCAACGACAACGGCGGCTGGCAGTGGGCTGCCTCCACCGGGACGGACGCCCAGCCGTACTTCCGCATTTTCAACCCGATGACCCAGGGGGAGCGGTACGACCCCGACGCCGAGTACATCCGGGAGTACATTCCCGAGCTGGAGGGCGTGCCCGCCGACGCCATCCACGACTGGCACGAACTGGACCCCGGGACCCGCGAGATGCACGCCCCGGACTACCCACACCCCATCGTCGACCACAGCGACCGGCGCGAGGAGGCGCTCGCGATGTTCGAGCGGGCGAGAGGCGATGAGTGAGCGCTACTACAAACGGCGAATGAGTGCAGCGACACTCAAAACTGAGCGACAAACGGGTTCGACACACAGATACCCCGCCGCAACCCCGAGGCGATGGTGCTGTGCTCGGTGAATACGTAGACGGGTGCCAGCGCCACCACGAACACGACTGCGGCGAACACCGAACCCCGCTGTCGGAGCGCCGCGATGACGTCAGAGGGCATGCAGCCACTGGGACGGCGGCCGGAGACTGATAGATTGACGGGCGGTCCCAGACCTGGTAAACGCTTGGTAGCACTTCCCGACGCGGCGACCACAGGTGGCCCCTTCCTCAATCTTTAACCATCGCCCGCCCATCAGTATACTTTGGAGGCTACAACCATGCCAGAACATTCCGATCCTGAACTGCCGCCGCTACCGTACGACTACGACGCCCTCGAACCGCACATCTCCGAGCAGGTGCTCACGTGGCATCACGACACCCACCACCAGGGCTACGTGAACGGCCTGACGTCCGCCGAGGAGGCGCTGGCCGAGAACCGTGAGGCCGGTGACTTCTCCTCGAGTGCCGCCGCACAGGGCAACGTCACCCACAACGGCTGTGGCCACTACCTCCACACGCTGTTCTGGGAGAACATGCACCCCGACGGCGGTGGTGAGCCTGACGGCGACCTGCGCGACCGGATCGAGGAGGACTTTGGCTCCTACGAGGGCTGGAAGGGCGACTTCGAGGCCGCCGCGTCCGCTGCTGGTG
>CAZOWU010000221.1:0-3649 GCA_964583735.1 uncultured Halobacteriales archaeon
CGCCTTCTACACGGACGCGGGAATCCTGCCGCGGTCGCTGCTCGAGGCGAAACGGCCCGTCATCAGCCAGCTCTCCGTCCACACCCTCTCGGGGGACGTGCTCCTCCAGGCGGGACTCTTCCTGGTCGCCGGGGCGTGTGCGCTCGCGCTGCTGGTCGGCTATCGAACCCGGCTTGCGGTCCTGCTGTCCTGGCTGTTGCTCGTCTCCCTGCACGCCCGGAACCCGCTGGTGCTCAACGGCGGGGACTCGCTGTTGCGCCGGCTGCTGTTCTGGGGAGTCTTCCTCCCGCTTGGCTCGCGGTGGTCGCTGGACGCACTCGCCGGACGGAGTCGTCAGAGTTACATTCGCGCCCGCTCGCGCAGGCTCCAGGAGCGCGTCGCCGGCGTCGCTGCGGCCGGACTGCTGATACAGGTCGTACTGGTCTACGCGACCAACGCCGGCTTCAAGCTGGGCAGCGGGCGCTGGCTCTCGGGCGAAGCGTTGGCCTACGTCCTCCGGCTCGACGAGTTCACCACACCGCTGGGGGCGGCACTCGCGGGCTTCCCGGCGCTGCTCGGCGCCCTCGAGACGGCCTGGCTCGGGTTGCTCGTCGGCTCTCTCGCGTTGCTGGCGACGACCGGCTGGCGCCGGACCCTCCTCGCCGGGCTGTTCGTCGGCGCACACCTCGGGATGGCCGCGACCATGTGGCTGGGTGTGTTCCCGTTCGTCTCCGTCGTCGCGCTGCTCCCCTTCTTGCCGCCCGGGGTCTGGGACCGGGTGAGTGCAGCGGTGACGAGGGTGGAAGCGTCGAGGGTTGCCGGCCGGCTCCCGTCGTGGCTCGCACCCCGGCAGTCGGGTACCGAGGTGGAAAGCGACGGTGGACGCGACAGTCCAGAGCGAGCGTCCGTCGGACGCTGGCGCCGGGTTCGGAACTGGGGCCGACGGGGAGGACAGGTCGCCGGCGTCGCCCTCGTCGTCGGGCTGGTCTGCTGGAACGCCGCCGCCGTCGGGCTCGTCGAGACACCCAATTCGGTACCGGGGAGCCTCGACCCTGCCGAGGACAGCTGGGACATGTTCGCCGCGCCGCCGACGCGGGACGTCCTGGTCCTCGCGCCGGCGACCACCGCGGCCGGCGAACGGGTCGACGCGCTCCACGGCGACGGGGTCCGCTGGGCACCGCCGCCGGACGGCACAGCCTGGTATCCCACGAGCCGGTGGCGCAAGTACCTCCGCTCGGTCTGGGCGACCGGCGACCCCGCCGTCCTGCACGGCATCGCCGACGGCCTCTGTCACCGCTGGAAGCGAACCCACGAGGGGCGCGTGGAGCGCGTCTCGCTGTACGCCGTCCTCGAGCCGACGAGCCTGGACGGGGATGGCCCACTCCGCCAGGAGAAGCTGGTGACCCACTCCTGTGGGGGGTGAGTGTGCGGGCCGGGAGGATGGGAGCGAGGTCGGTGGGTCAGTCGCCGGGCTGTGACTCGCCGGAGTCGGCGACGGTCACGCCGAGTGCCTCGCCGAGGTCGGTCTCCCGGCCGGTGAGCACGTAGGCAACGTCGTCGACGACAGTCAACACCTCGGGGACGCGCCGGACGACCAGCCAGAGGATCCCGACGAGGACGACCACGGACAGGCTCTGGGAGATGATCCGGTCGGCGACGATGTAGGAGACCATCACCGTGTTCTCCAGGGCGAACAGGGAGCTGATGACCCCGGGGAAGACCTGGAGCAGTTGCTCGCCCATGCTCACGGAGATGAAGACGTTCCGGGCGATGTTGAGCACGTAGATGACCGGCAGCGTGATGGCCAGCGCCTGGAACTTCCGCCTCAGCGGTGCGTCGACGGCCGCGACCAGCCCGGCGATGATCGCCATGCTCCCGATACCGGTACACGCGATCAGGATGGTGTGGGTCAGGGGCTCGCCGTCGACGTAGTAGACGAAGGTGCTCTCGTAGGGATAGGTCTTCTCGGCGATCCGGAGCCCGTCGACGTAGAGCCCGTCGACCAGCTGCGGGGTGACCCCGATAGCGTTGAGGACGACCTCGGTCTGGACGGTCACCATCTCGATGAGCGTCTGCCGGACGACGGGGACGGCGACAAGCGGCATGTAGAACAGGCCCATCAGCGCGACGGCCCGCGAGAGGGTGAACAGCGAGTCCCGGCCACTCGCGAGCAGGTAGCCGACGTACACCGAGAGAGGGACCCCGGCGACGACGCCGATCCCCTCGACGACGCTCTTTTGCTCGATAGTGAAGTAGTGGATCATCGACAGCCAGTAGGCTGCGATCAGCAGCCAGGCGGCGACGAAGACCCACCGTGCGCGCTCGCGGTCGTACCGCTCCAGGCCGACGCCGGCGAGGAAGACGCCGACCACCAGCCAGCCCAGCGGGCCCGAGACCCCGTGGGCAGCCTCGAGGGCGCCCAGGAGCGCGTCGATCATCTGTCTGGCGTTGGTCGGAGGCGAGTATAGGTCTTGTGCGATGGTGTGGAGCAGGCTGATAGCCGAGCGAGTTCCCGCAAGCTCCTCGCCCGGTAGGGGGCGGAGAGCAAAACCGTACAGGGAGCGAGAAGAGAGCGGCGTAACACTATTAGACCAATATATCCGAATATACGGCATGGTCAAAACCATCCGGGTCTCCGAAGAGTACCACGAGTGGTTGAGCGCGCACAAGAGAGCGGACGAGACGATGGAGGAAACGCTGCGCCGGATGACGCGCGGGCCACACCCCGGTGACGTCGCCGGCCTCCTATCTGAACAGGAAGCCAAAGACGCCAAGGAGACAGTCGCCCGCCTCCGCGGTGGCCGCGACCGGCTCGATGCCGCCCGCGAGGCCTTCGAAGAGAACACGGACGAATGATCATCGACTCCTCGTACCTCTTCGACCTGATGGCGGAGGACCCGGACGCGTTCTCGAAGGGCGCCAAACTCGTCGAGGCCGGCGAGATGCAGTGGCTACCGTCGCCGGTAATCGCCGAGGTCTACTACGGCGTCGCCACGGCTCGCAGCAACACCACAGAGCAGGAGGTGCGCAACCGCCTTCTCGGGTATCCCCGTATCGACGTCGACGAAGAGGTCGCGCGGACGGCCGGTGAGCTCCTCGCGAAGGCGGACGACCGTGTCGGGGGGAACGCTGGCGTCGGGCCGAACGACGCGTACATCGCCGCGATGGCCGACATCCTCGACGACGCGGTCCTGACTGACAACGTCGACGACTTCGACGCGCTGGGCGTGCCGGTCGAGGCGTACTGAGAGACCAATCCGGTCTACGAACGGAGTGGTCCGCGAGTCTGTGGGAGACAGCGTCGAGCCGGTTACCGACGGTGCCGGTTCGGAGTCGACACCTGCAGGAGAGAATGGCAGCCTGTCTTCTCTGGATCCCGCACCACCCGATCGCTTCGAGACTACGCAGGCACGAACGGGACCAGCACTTGCGCTCGCAAAGCTGTCGCTACCCGGGCAGCACGCGAAAGAAAGGCGAACGTCGAAGGGACCGACCGCGGTGGTCGGTTAGTTAGTTAGGCGCGACGGCGCAGTGCCAGGAACGCGGCACCGAGCAGCGCGACGATGGCTGCAGTCACACCGAAGCCGGGCGAACCGGAACCGTCGGTGGTCGTGTCAGGCTCGTCGGTCGGCTCGTCCGTCGGCTCGTCGGTCGGCTCGTCCGTCGGCTC
>CAZOWU010000222.1:0-3599 GCA_964583735.1 uncultured Halobacteriales archaeon
AGAACCTCATGTCCGGCAACATCTACTCCTCGGCCGCCGAGTACGCCCGCGAGGGACGCCCGTTCCGCTGACGGGAACACAGCGAGCGGCCGGGGCGCGGGCGACCCGTCCGCGCGCCAGCTGTCCGCGGCCCAACCGCTCGCACCGCCGACAGCGTCTTTATTCCCGGCCGAGCACCCACAGGCATGGACCGCATCGACCGACCCGTTCGGGTCGTCGGCGTGCCGATGGACCTGGGTGCCGACCGCCGCGGGGTCGACATGGGCCCCTCGGCGATCCGGTATGCCGGACTGGCCGACGAACTCGAGGGGCTGGGACTGACCTGTGTGGACGGCGGCGACGTCGCGGTCCCCCATCCCGAGGCCACAGTTGCCGACCACGAGTTCGGCGGCGGCCGCGCGAAGTACCTCCAGGCGACCGGAAAGGCCTGTGCGGCCATCGCCGCGGCCGTCGCCGACGCGGTCGCCGATGGGGAGTTTCCGCTGGTGCTCGGGGGCGACCACACCGTCGCTATCGGGACGGCGAACGGGCTTGCTCGCGAGTGCGACCCGGGTGTCCTGTGGGTCGACGCCCACGGCGATTTCAACGTCCCCGCAACGACCCCCAGCGGCAACATCCACGGGATGTCGCTGGCGGCACTCCTCGGGGACGGACCGTTCGCCGAGCAAGCGTGGGCGGATGCGGGCGTCGACCCCACGAACGTCGCGATTGTCGGAGTCCGGAACCTGGACGACCGCGAGCGCGACCGCCTGCGCGAGAGCGACGTGACGGTCTTTCCGGTCGCCGAGGTCGACGAACACGGTATCGCGGCGGTCGTGCGCGAGGCCCTGGACGTGGCGACCGGCGGGGACGCGCTACACGTCAGCCTCGACCTGGACGCGCTCGACCCGAACGAGGCTCCGGGGGTTGGCACGCCCGTCCGGGGCGGGATCACCTATCGGGAGGCTCACACCGCCATGGAGCTGGTTCACGAGCACGCCGCCGGAACGCTCGCAGCCGTCGAACTCGTGGAGGTCAACCCGATTCTCGACCAACACAACCGGACAGCAGAACTCGCCGTCGAACTCGCGGCCAGCGCCCTCGGCCAGCGGACGCTGTAACTGACCGGACCACCTGACGACGACGGAGGCGCCGGCAGACAGGGAGGCGGTGCTCGACTCCCCGGGCCCCGAGGGACGCTGACTATTCTGTGCTGTCGTCGCCGTCCTCGGCGCCGTCGGCTTGCTCCCCGTCCGGCAGAACCGTCACGCTCGCCACGGCGTCGCCGTCTTCGACCTCCATCACTTTCACACCCTTGGTGTTGCGCCCGACCGTCGAGATGTCGGCGACCGGGCACCGCATCACCTGCCCGCGCTCGCTCATCGCGACGATGTGGTCGTCCGCTTCGACGGCCTTGGCGGTCGTGACGGAACCGTTCCGCTTGTCGGTCTTGATGTCGACCAGCCCCTTGCCGTACCGCGACTGGGGTCGGTACTCGGCGAGGGGCGTTCGCTTCCCGTAGCCTCGCTCGCTCACCGTCAGCAGCGCCCGCTCGTCGGCGTCGTCGGTGGCGACTATCCCGGCCACGCTGTCGCCCTCCCGGAGCTCGATCCCGCGGACGCCGCGGGCAGTGCGCCCCATCTCCCGGACTTCTCCCTCGTCGAAGCGGATCGTCATCCCGGCCTCGGTGGCGATGACGAGGTCGCGGGTCCCATCCGTCACCTCGACGTCGACCAGCTCGTCGCTGTCGCCGAGGCTGGCGGCGATGATCCCCGTCGAGAGGATGTTCTCGAACTCCACGCAGGCGGTGCGCTTGACGTAGCCCTGCCGGGTGACCATCGTGATGCACTCCTCGGCGTCGAACTCGTCGGTGCTCACGACCGCGGTGACTTCCTCGTCGTCGTCCAGGTCGACGAGGTTGATGGCGGACTTTCCGCGTGCCGTACGGGACATCTCGGGGACCTCGTAGGTCTTCAGCCGGTAGACCTGGCCGTAGTTGGTGAAACACAGCAGGTAGTCGTGGCTGTTGGCGCGGAACACCTTCGAGACGCGGTCGCCATCCTTCGGGTCGCCGCCAATGATCCCTTTCCCGCCGCGGTTCTGAGGGTCGAAGGTGTCTGCAGGCATCCGCTTGATGTAGTCCTGCTCGGTGACGACCACCAGACAGTCCTCCTCGGGGATGAGGTCCTCGTGGGTCACCTGTCCTTCGGCCTCCAGGATTGCGGTCCGGCGGTCGTCGGCGTACTCCGCTTTGACCTCCTGGAGTTCGTCCGTGACCACGCCGAGTAGCTTCTCCTCGTCGGCCAGCACGGATTCGAGGTAGTCGATAGTGGCCTGCACCTCCTCGTACTCCTCGGCGATCTCGGCTTCCTCCATCGACGTCAGCGACCCGAGCTGCATCCGGACGATGTGCTCGGCCTGGGGCTCCGAGAGGTCGTAGTCGACCTGCAGTGCATCGATGGCGGCCGAGCGGTCCGCGCTGTTCCGGATGGTCTCGACGACGTCCTCGACCTGTTCGAGGGCCGCTAGCCGCCCCTCCAGGATGTGGGCGCGGTCCTCGGCCTCCGCGAGGTCGTGCTCCGAGCGCCGGCGGACGACCTCCCTGCGGTGGGCGACGTACTCCGACAGCGTCTCCTTCAGGTCCAGCACCTCGGGCTGGCCGTCGACCAGTGCGATGTTGGTGACACCGAAGGTGGACTCGAGGTGGTGCTCGAGCAGCTGGTTCTCGACGACGTCGGCGTTGGCACCCCGTTTGAGCTCGATGACGACCCGGACGCCATTCCGGTCGGACTCGTCGCGCAGGTCCGCGACGCCCTCGATGGTGCCCTCGTTGACGTCCTCGGCGACCCGCTCGACGATGCGGGCCTTGTTCTCCTGGTAGGGGAGCTCGGTGACGACGATCCGTCCCTCCTCGGGCTGGATGTCGTACTCGGCGCGCACCCGCAGGCGGCCCCGGCCGGTCGTGTAGGCCGAGTAGATGGCGTCGCTGCCGACGATGTTTCCGCCGGTGGGGAAGTCCGGGCCCTTGATGTGCTCCATCAGGTCGTCGACCCCGCAGTCGGGGTTGTCGATGAGGTGGACTGTGGCGTCGACCACCTCGCCGAGGTTGTGCGGGGGGATGTTCGTGCTCATCCCGACGGCGATGCCGGAGGAGCCGTTGACTAGCAGGTTCGGGAACCGGGCCGGGAGCACCTCCGGCTCGGTCAGCCGGTCGTCGTAGTTGGCCTGGAAGTCGACCGTGTCCTTCTCGATGTCGGTCAAAAGCTCCTCGGCGATGGCGGACATCCGGGCCTCCGTGTACCGCATCGCCGCAGCCGGGTCGCCGTCCATCGACCCGAAGTTGCCCTGGCCGTCGACCAGGGGGTACCGCATCGAGAAGTCCTGGGCCATCCGCACCAGCGTGTCGTAGATCGCGGAGTCGCCGTGAGGGTGGTAATCCCCCATCGTCTCGCCGACGACCGAGGAGGACTTGCGGTGTGCCGAGCCCGACGTGACGCCCATCTCGGACATCGCGTAGAGGATCCGCCGGTGGACGGGCTTGAGCCCGTCCCGGACGTCCGGCAGCGCCCGGCCCGCGATGACGCTCATCGCGTAGTCGATGTAGGACTGCTCCATCTCGT
>CAZOWU010000223.1:0-2112 GCA_964583735.1 uncultured Halobacteriales archaeon
TCGACGTCGACCTGCCGCTTGGCTGTTTCACGGCGATCACGGGCGTCTCCGGCTCGGGCAAGTCCACCCTGATGCACGAGGTGCTCTACAAGGGGTTGGCGCGGGAGATGAACGACAACACGAGCGTCGACCCCGGCGACCACGACGCGATCGAGGGGCTCGAGACCGTCGAGACGGTGCGGCTGATCGACCAGTCACCCATCGGCCGGACGCCCCGCTCGAACCCGGCGACCTACACCAACGTCTTCGACTACGTCCGCAAACTGTTCGCCGAGACCGACCTCGCCAACCGGCGGGGGTACCAGAAGGGGCGCTTCTCGTTCAACGTCAAGGGCGGGCGCTGCGAGGAGTGTGGTGGCCAGGGCACCGTCAAAATCGACATGAACTTCCTCTCGGACGTGCAGGTCCCCTGCGAGGAGTGTGGCGGCGCCCGCTACAACGACGAGACCCTCGAGGTCGAGTTCCGCGGGAAGACCATCGCGGACGTACTCGGCCTGACCGTCGACGAGGCCTACGACTTCTTCGAGAGCCACGCCCAGCTCCGCCGGCGGCTGAAGCTGCTGAAAGACGTCGGCCTGGGCTACATGCGCCTCGGCCAGCCCTCCACGACTCTCTCCGGTGGCGAGGCCCAGCGCGTCAAGCTCGCGGAGGAACTGGGCAAGAAGGACACCGGTGACACGCTCTATCTGCTGGACGAGCCGACAACGGGGCTGCACCCGGCCGACGAGCGCAAGCTCATCGACGTCCTCCACCGGCTGACCGACGAGGGCAACACCGTCGTCGTCATCGAGCACGAACTCGACCTCGTGAAGAACGCCGACAACATCGTCGACCTCGGGCCGGAGGGCGGCGAGCGCGGCGGCGAGGTCGTCGCTACCGGCACGCCCGAGGCGGTCGCCCGCGTTGAGGACTCGCACACGGGTCGGTACCTCCGGGGCCTGCTGCCCGACGTCGACCTGGAGGGACCACGCGCCGACCGGGAACCAATCGGAACGCCGGATATCGAGGGCGAGAGTGAGGGCGAACAGGCGACCGGCGCGGGCGCCGGCGACGACTGACCGCGCTGCTGCCGTCACGCGTTAGTCGGCATCGACTGGGTGGCCGGATATGGCGACCGCAGACCGGACACTCGGGGGGATCAACGGGCCAGTTGTCGGCGGCCTCGACCCGGAGGAGCGGGGCAGCTTCTTCGCGAGGTTCACCCCGAAGATGACCTTCCTGATGTCGGTGCTGGCGGCGGTGACGATCACCGCCGGCATCCTGACGGGACTGAACCGCGGCTTCCCCAACTCCGTGCCCTGGCTGGCGCTGCTGACCGCCGCTACGACCATCCCTGTCGTGGTGTTCGTCGGCTGCCAGTTCGACGCGCTGGCCGACCGGAAGGCCCTCTCCGAGTTCGGGATGCCCTCGCCGTTGGTCGTCGCGACACCACTGATCGTCACTCTCCGCTCTGTCCAGGGCTGCAGCGTGGTCTTCCCCGGCGAGGTCGGGACGCGCAACGCGAAACTCGGGGGCCTCCAGGGCGCGACGCAACTGGCCATCGTCTTCGTAGTGGTCGGCCTGCGCTACGGGCGATGGACCTGAGCCGGTGAGCCCGGAGAGGGCCAACCCGGCCCGTGACTAGTAGCCCGCAGAGGCGCTACCGCCGACATGGTCATCCACGCGGCCCTCGACGACCGCTTGCTCCGCGCCCGCGAGGTCGACGGCGCCTGGCAGGCCGAGGAGACGCTCGCCGGCTACGACGTGGAGTGTCTCGCGGCCGACGGCGACCGCGTCTTCGCGGGCACGGTCGAGAACGGCCTCCAGTACAGTCCCGACGGCGGCGACACCTGGCGAGCCGTCGACGTCGGGGACCGCGTGACGAGCGTCACCGTCGGTCCGGACGGGACGGTCTGGGTCGGCACCGAACCGAGCGCAGTCTACCGGGTGCCGGGCGGGGACGTGGACTCTCTCGAGGCGTGTGCGGACCTGACTGTACTCCCCTCGAGCGACCGGTGGTCGTTCCCGCCGCGTCCCCACACCCACCACGTCCGGTGGATCGCGGTCGCACCCGACGACCCCGACCGGCTCTACGTCGCCGTCGAAGCCGGCGCGTTCGTCCGGTCGGCCGAC
>CAZOWU010000223.1:2212-3540 GCA_964583735.1 uncultured Halobacteriales archaeon
GCGGCGAGCGCTGGCGGTACCCCCAGGACGGGCTGGAGCACCGCTACGTCTGGGGGCTGGCGGTCGACCCCGGCAACCCCGACCGAATGCTGGTCTCGGCGGCCCGCGGCGCGCGTTCGGCGCACACCCCCGCGAACGCGGAGGCGTACGTCTACCGGCGGGACGCGGGCAGCAACGCCGGCGCCGGTGCTGGTGGCGACGGTGGGGAAGGCAGCAGGGAGGTTGCTGCCTGGCACCTGGCGATGGACGGGCTCCCCGACCCGGGAGGGACGGTCCGGGCAGTGCTGGCCGCGGGCGGGCCCGGGGAGTTCTACGCGCTGACCAACCGCGGGCTCTACCACAGCGGGGACGCAGGACAGTCGTGGGCGGCACTCCCAGTCGACTGGCCCGACGTCTACACCCGGCAGGTCGGGCGCGGACTGGCAGTGGCCTGACCGGCAGAGGGTGGCCAGACAGGGGCCGGCTCGGCGGGGCGAGGCCGGCTACTGGTACATGCCCAGCGGTTGAGCGCGGGTGGACTCGTCCTGTGCCTCCTGCATCTGCTCGGCGAGGTTCTCGCGGGCGGTGGCGATCCGGTCGGCCTGTTCGACTAACCGGTCGGTAGCGACGTCGACCCCGGCGATCGGTTCGATGGCGTCGGTCAGGACGACCCGGGCGGCCTCGGGGTCCGGGAAGCTCTGGCTGGCCTCGACGACGAGGGCAACGGCGTCAACACCCTGCTGGCCGGCCTCGGCGACCAGCGCACCCGTGGGGCCGCTGATGAGGCCGTTCTCGCCCGGCGTCGAGATCCCGTGCTCGTCGAGCAACGCCCCGCCGGCGCCAGTCGCGATCCCGTACAGCTCGGGGACACCCTCTTTCTCGGCAGGCATGCCGCTCAGGTAGACCGGCGTGGCGTTGCCCTCGGCGATCCAACCGGTGACACAGCCTGCGAACTCGGTAGCGATATTCGGCGAGACGGGGATGTCGCTCTGGAGAACCAGCAGGTCCCGCGCCTCGTCCGCGTAGACCCGGACGGGTGCTTTCACGTCCCGGACGTCCTCGTGGTAGACTGCTACGTCGGGCAAGCCCTCGCAGCGACAGACCGCGTGCTCTGTCATCTCGAGGGTTTCGACGAGGTGGTCGGCCGCGATCTTGCCAACGAGGCCGACGCCGGGCAGCCCCTCAACCAGCGTCGGTTCGGTCAGGTCCGGGTCGGTGAGCTCCTCGATGTGTGCCATACTGGAACGGCAACGTCCAGTGACTTAATCCCGCCGCCGCGTCCAGCCACACCCGCCCGTTCTCGGTCTCCAGCCCCCGGCCTTCAGCTCTCGGTCTCCAGCCCCCGGCCT
>CAZOWU010000224.1:0-3510 GCA_964583735.1 uncultured Halobacteriales archaeon
AGGAGGGCTTCGTCGACCGGGTGTTCGTCCCCGAGAACGCACAGGACGTCGCCGCTCAGCAGGTGTACGGCATGGCGATCAACGGCCCCCGACCCGAGGCCGAGGTCAGGGGGATCCTCCGCCGGGCTTACCCTTACCGCGAGTACGACGACGCCGCCTACGAGCAGCTGATGCGCTATCTGACGGCCGACTACCCGGGTATGGAGGACAAGAACGTCTACGCGAAGGTCTGGCGGGACACCAACGACCAGCCAAGCGGCGAACACCACTACGAGGAGTACGAGGTTGGCCAGCGGCTGGTCGGCAAGCGCGGCCGGATGGCCCGCGTCATCTACATGACCAACATCGGCACAATCCCCGACTCGTTCACCTGCGACGTGTCCACCCGCGGGGGCGACGAGTGGGTCGGCCAGCTCGACGAGGAGTATCTCGACACCCTCGAGAAAGGCGACGTGTTCGTGCTCGGCGGGAGCCGCTACGAGTACCGCTATCGCCGCGGGTCGAAGGTGTACGTCGACCCCACGAGCGCGCGCCCGACGGTCCCGTCGTGGTTCTCCGAGCGGTTGCCCCTCTCGTACGACCTCGGCCGGGAGATCCTCGCCTTCCAGCACGAGGTGCTCGCACGGCTCCAGCGCGGGGGCAAGTCTGAAGTCAGGGTGTGGCTCCGGGAGTTCCCGCTAGACGAGCACAGTGTCCGCGCTGTCACGCGGATGTTCGACGAGCAGGTCCGGTATCTCGGCCCCGCCGGCGTGAGTACGGACGCCCGGCTGGTCGTCGAGGAGGAACTCGACCGGGAGGCCTACGAGCGTCGCTACTACGTCCACTCCAACTACGGCCGCCGGTTCAACGACGGCTTCTCCCGGCTTTTGGCCTACCGGGTCGCCCAGGAAGCCAACGCCAACGTCCAGGTCGCGGTCGCGGACCACGGGTTCACGCTGTCGATGCCGCTCAACCGGAAGGTCGACCTGGTGGGGATCGTCGAGGACATCGACCCCGGCGACGCTCGCGGAGACCTGCGGGCCAGCCTGGAGGGGACCGACCTGCTGGAGCGGTACTTCAGGATCAACGCCACGCGGGCCCTGATGATCCTCAAACGCTACAAGGGTCACGAGAAGTCCGCGAGCCAGCAGCAGGTCAACGCCGAGATGCTCCTCGGCTTCGCCGAGGGTCTCGAGGGATTTGCCGTCGTCGAGGAAACTTACCGCGAGATCCTCGAAGACAAACTCAACCTCGCGGGCATCCAGGAGGTGCTCGCCGCGATTCAGGCCGGCGACGTGACCGTCGCCACGGAGCGGGTCGATTCCCCCTCGCCGCGCGCGTTCGGGCTGGCGACGCTGATGGCCTCCGACGTCGTCCTCGCGGACGACGAATCAGAGGTTCTCCAGGAGTTCCACCGGCGGGTCCTCGACGAGATCGAGAGCGGGAGCGACGACGGGGCTGTGGCGACGGAGTGACTCGCTCCGGTTGCGTCAGAGATACGGGGGAATCTCGCCGCGATGGGAACCGACCTTGCCCTCGAGCCCGTCCGTGCTCTCATGCCACACCACGGCCACAGCCACGGAGAGCCGGAAGCAGGGCATGTCCACCGAAGCGTCGATGACACGGTCGACGCCAGAAGCGACTGGGCGCGGCGACGACGTGAGGGGATCCCGACAGAGAAGCAACTGCTGGTCGTCGCCTGCATGGACGAGCGCATCCCCGTCGAGGAGGCGCTGGGAATCGAGCTGGGCGACGCGCAGGTGTTCCGCAACGCCGGCGGGAAGGTGACCGACGACGTCATCCGGTCGGCCGCGCTCACCACACAGTTTTTCGACACCACCGAGATCGTCGTCGTCAACCACACCGACTGCGGGATGATGAGCGCCCCCGACGATGCGGTCGTCGACGGCCTGACCGAGGCGGCCGGCGGCGACCTCTCGGACGTCGACCTGGACCCCGCGCTCCCGGAGCTAACCATCGGCGACGCCGACCTCGCGGAGTGGGTCCGGATGACCGACGACATCGACGTGGCCTGCGCGAAGCAGGTCGAACTGCTCGAGGAACACCCGCTGGTCCCCGACGACACCGCGGTCCACGGCTACGTTTACGAGGTCGAGAGCGGTCACCTCCGGCGGCCGGGCGAGCGGGTCGCCGAGACGGTCAACACTCGCGTGGAGTGAGGGCGAACGCGGTGTGAGGCGCCGGCTCAGACCAGCAGCGTGTTCAGCGCGTCCGGGACGACGAGGACTTCGCTGCCGGGCTCGATAGCGTCCTCGACGCTGTCGGCTGCGGACAGCAGACAGTCCTCGACCACGTCAGGGGCCTCGCTGTCGGTGACCCACACGTCGTGGTCGCGCAGTACTTGCGAGACGACAAAGGCGCGCTGGGACCCCGGCTCGTACCCCTCGCGCATCTCCCGGTAGAGGTCGTCAGCGGAGTCGGCGGTCGAGAGCCACTCGTAGAAGCGCTGTTCGCCGGTCCCCTCGCCGGCGCCCTCGGTCAGCCGCGCCGGCGTGACCACGCTTCCGCCCTCCCGTAGCGGGTTGTGTGCCCCGAGGACGACGTAGGTCGCTGCGCGGGTCGTCTGGTAGAGGTTGGCATCCTTGGGCGCGCCGACGCCCGCGACCACGGCATCGTAGCCCTCCTCGACCTCGACGGCGAGCGCGTCCTGGGCGGTGGCCACAAGGTCAGCCACCACGGCCCGGGGGTCGCCCGCGCTCGCCCCGAGCATCCCTGCAGGCCCGTGGGTGACGTTCAGACAGAAGTCGACGCCGACGAGGTCGCCGGCCCCGTCGACAAAGTCCCGGAACGGGTTGTCGTCGATGCGACCCAGCCGGACGCCCGCCCGCGAGAGCAGCTCCGGGCCGTGGGTGTACCCGATTTGCGACTCGCCGCCGGCGCCGATGACGACCGTCTTCGCCCCACCGGAGAAGCCGGCGTACTGGTGGGGCTCGACCATCCCCGTCGAGACCACCGTGTCGGCCTCGGCCACTGGCTCGTAAACCTCGACTGGACAGCCCTCCACCTCGCCGACCGTCACCACCTGCTCGGGGTCGTGGTTCTCCGCGAGGTCGGCGTGTTCGCCCAGTGCCTCCCGGGTCTCGGCGTCGGTCATCGGGCGGTGGAGGCCGAGCCCGAGGACGACCCGAACCCGGTCGCGTTCGACGCCGCCCATCTCCAGTTCGGCCAGCAGGGCGTCGAGCAGGACGTCGTCGGGCGCCGCCCGGGTCACGTCCGTCACGACCACCGCAACGTCGTCCCCGGAGTCGGCGCGCTCGGCCAGCCGCGGTCCCTGCGGGTCCGCCACCGCGCGCTCTGCGGCCCCGGGCACGTCGATAGCCTCCCCGCCCGCCGGCTCGGCGACCGTCACCGCCGAGTCGGGCAGGTCCACGGACACCGTCTTCCCCCCGAGCGGAACCTCGACCATGACCCGTCTTTGGTACGTCCGCGAAAAGGTGTTCGGGTCGGTGCTGTTCCGACCCGAGGGGGTGACGTGAACTGGTTCGATGCCAGTTGATACGGTCGTGCGTA
>CAZOWU010000225.1:0-3494 GCA_964583735.1 uncultured Halobacteriales archaeon
AGGGGGTCCACAACATCAACACCGGCGAGGTGTACAACATCTACAAGCGCCTCTGTGAGGAGATCGACACTGATGTGCTCACCCAGCGCCGCGTGACAGACCTCATCTCCGAACTCGACATGCTCGGGATCGTCAACGCCGTCGTCGTCTCGAAGGGCCGCTACGGCCGCACCAAGGAGATCAGCCTCTCGGTCCCGCTCGAGGAGACGGAGGCAGTCCTCCTCTCGGATTCCCGGCTCGGCGACATCAAGGACGTTCAGCCGTTCGTCCAGGCCCGCTTCGACAGCTGAGCGCGCACGCCCGGGAGCAATCGGCAACGTCCTCGCTGTCCCCTACCCCGCGGATTGGAGCCGGATCCAGCCCAGCCCCGGGATCTTGAACTCGGCAGTCCCGACGACCCAGGCGGGCTTGACCGGCCCGGTCAGTCCGGTCGCCTGGTCGTAGCTGGGGTTGTTGTCGCCCCTCGTGATGAAGCCGGCGTGGTCGGCGATACACCGGGGGTCGTCCTGGCTCAGCGCTCCAAGATACGCGGGGTCGGCTGTGGTACACCAGTTTTCGCCCTCCTCGACCCAGAACATCGCCCGGTGGATGATCGGCGTTCTGCCCCGGTCGCCGTCGGCCGTGTAGACGATGACGTCACCCGGGTTGCCGAACTTCGCGTAGTCGGTTTCCGCGCCTACGCGCGCAGTCACGACCCCGTACTCCGCGCTCTCGCCGGGGAACCGCTCCTCCTCCATGACGAACACGAGGTCGTTTCGCTCCATGTTCGGGAGCATACTCCCGCTCTCGACAGCGACAAGCGGCGGCCAGACTCCGCTGACCGCAAAGAGAAAGAAACCGACGAGCAACACCGCGAGCACGCTGCTCGCGACGTCGCGGACGAACAGCCGCCAGCCCCCGTTCCCGCTGTTATGTCCCGGGTCGGGGCGAGGCGGGTCGGCGCCGGCGTGCCGGTCGCTGGCTGACGGGTCGGACGAGGTAGCGAGGTGACCGGAGTCGACCTCGGCGGGGGTGGCGTCGGACGCCCCGGACGGTCCGCGCTCCCCGGAGTCCGCCGGTCTCGACGGGGGAGTCCCGCCGGCAGTCCCGTCGGCTCCGCCGCCCTCGTCGCCGCCCTCACCGGGGCCTCTCATCACACCTCTGTCCGGGGCAGCGTCGAATCAATCTTCTGGAACGCGATACCCTTTTGCCCGCCCTCCCCGACCTACGCGTGTGTCACTCGAGGGGGCCGCCAGGATCGTCAGCGAACTCGCCAGCCGGGGGTACAACGCCGACCGCGAGGCCGTCACCCTCCTCGCGAACGCCACTGACACTGGGGCCGCCCTCGACCGCGCAGTCGAACAGGCGCCCGAGGACGCCCTCAAGGTCTCGGTCGAACACGTCCGTTCGGCGCTCGATGGCCCGCAGTCTTCCGGTTCTCCTCCCACTCCGGCCGACTCCGGCAAGGAGGCCACGGCCGCGGCCGACCCGGACCCGACCCCCTCCGTTTCACCTGCAACTGACCCGAATAACTCGCGTGACGGTGGCAGGGGAACTCCAGTTGAAACGAAGGGGTCGGCGGCCGTCGAGACCAGCGGCGACGTAGCCAGCACGGGGACCGGCGAGTACCGCGACTTCCTCACGGTCTTCCGGGACCGCTACGAGAAGCTCTCCGCCCACCTTCGGGGGCGGGTCAACCATCGCCCGGCGGACACCATCGCGGACATGAGCCCCGGTAGCGACGCCGCCTTGGTCGGCCTGGTTTCGGACATCCGCTCGACGGCTGGTGGCCACTGGCTCGTCGAACTCGAGGATACCACGGGGACGTTCCCCTGTCTGGTGATGAGCGACCGCGAGTCCGCCAACGACGTCCGGGAGTTGCTGTACGACGAAGTCGTCGCCGTCGAGGGGACCCTCGCCGACGACGGTGGGATCCTCTTCGTCGACGACCTGTACTTCCCGGACATTCCGCGGACTCACACTCCCTCGACCGCCGACCGCCCGGTCCAGGCGGCGCTGGTCTCGGACATCCACGTCGGGAGTCAGGAGTTCCGGGCCGACGCCTGGCAGCGCTTTGCCGACTGGTTGCACACCGACGAGGCCGCGGACGTGGAGTACCTGCTAGTCGGCGGGGACATGGTCGAGGGGGTGGGTGTCTACCCCGACCAGGACGAGGAGCTGGACATCGTGGATATCTACGACCAGTACGAACGGTTCAGCGAGCACCTCAAATCGGTTCCCGGGGACCTCGAGGTAGTGATGATCCCCGGTAACCACGACGCCGTCCGGCTGGCCGAGCCCCAGCCGGCGTTCAACGAGGAACTCCGGTCGATCATGTCGGCCCACGACGCGGAGATAGCGGCAAACCCTGCCACCGTCACCGTCGAGGGGGTCACCGTGCTGATGTATCACGGCGTCTCGCTGGACGAGGTGATCGCCGAACTCCCTGACGAGGCCGCCAGCTACGAGCGGCCCCACGAGGCGATGTACCAGTTGCTCAGGAAACGCCACGTCGCCCCGCAGTACGGCGGCCGGACCCGGCTGGCGCCGGAGACAGAGGACCACCTCGTCATCGAAGAGGTACCCGATGTCTTCCACGCCGGCCACGTCCACAAGCTGGGCTACGGCAAGTACCACGGCGTGCTCACGGTCAACTCCGCGTGCTGGCAGTCCCAGACCGCCTTCCAGGAGAGCGTCAACCTCGAGCCCGACGTCGGCTACGCCCCCATCGTCGACCTGGAGACGCTCGACCTCACCGTGCGAAAGTTCGTCTGAGCGGCCCACAACAGTAGCTGCGGCCGCGAGACCCTGTCAGAGATGCCGGCAGAGCGTGCCGGCCGGGTGAAGACTTTTCGGGGGGCGACGCCAGGGTCAGGTATGTCCGAGGACTACGACTTCGCGACGAGCGCACTCCACGTTGGCCAGGAAGAGCCCGACCCCGCAACCGGTGCGCGGGCGCCGCCTCTCTACCAGACCACCTCCTACGTCTTCGAGGATGCGGAGGACGCCGCTGCCCAGTTCGCCCTCGAGAAGCCGGGGCACATCTACTCGCGGCTGATGAACCCCACCAACGCGATGCTGGAGGAGCGGTTGGCCGCCCTGGAGGGCGGCGTGGGGGCCGTCGCCACCGCCTCCGGGATGGCCGCGCTCAACCTCGCGACCTTCCTCCTCGCGGACGCCGGCGACAACGTCGTCACTGCCTCCTCGCTGTACGGCGGGACCTACACCTACTACACCCACACTGCCCCTCGCCAGGGTGTCGAGACCCGCTTTGTCGACACCCTCGAGTACGACGCCTACGCCGAGAACATCGACGAGGACACCGCCTACGTCCACCTCGAGACGATCGGCAACCCCGCGCTCGTCACGCCCGACATCGAGCGGGTCGCGGACATCGCCCACGACCACGGTGTCCCCCTCTTCGTCGACAACACCTTCGCCACCCCCTACCTCTGTCGCCCCCTGGAGCGGGGGGCCGACCTCGTCTGGGAGTCGACGACAAAGTGGCTCCACGG
>CAZOWU010000226.1:0-3449 GCA_964583735.1 uncultured Halobacteriales archaeon
ACGTCGGGCTGCTGGAGAGCCGCAACAACGGCGCCGAGGCCGCGACCGGGGACGTGGTCGCCTTCCTCGACGACGACGCGGTCGCCGACGAGGAGTGGGTGGCCGAACTCGTCGCGGTCTACGAGGCGCACGATGTACCGGCCGTCGGCGGGCGGATGACGCCGGCCTGGGTTGCCGGCAAGCCCGGCTTCCTGCCCGCCGAGTTCTACTGGCTGGTCGGCGTCACCCACCGGGGGTACGGCCCGGACGGCGACCCCGACGAGGCCGGCGAGGTGCGCAACACCTTCGGGTCGAACATCTCCTTCCGGCGGGCGGTTTTTCTGGAGCTCGGTGGGTTCGAGACCGGGATCGGCGGCCGACAGGGGGACGCCAACCTCCAGGGCGGCGAGACCGAACTCTGTGCCCGGATGGAGCGGGCCCAGGGCCACGGCGTCTACTACACGCCCGACGCCGAGGTTGCCCACAAGGTGTTCGACTACCGCACCGACCCGGCGTGGTTGCTCGACCGGGCGTTCTGGCAGGGCTACTCCAAGCGCGGGATGGAGGTGCTGGTTCCCGAACCGGGGTCGACCGACGCCGAGTCGGACTTTCTGGGGACACTGCTGCTGGAGTCGGTGCCCGACCGGCTCCGCGGGCTCGCGAGCGCCCCCTCCCTCGAGACGGTGCTCCAGCTGGTGATGCTCGGGGTCTTCACCGCGGCGGTCGGACTAGGCTATCTCTACGGGGTGGTGAAGTGGTGGGGGAGAGGCGGGTGAGTCGGCCGGGAGACGGCAGCCTGGCCGGCGAGGGAACGCCGGGGCTTTTAGACGGCCGGCCGCGTAGCGGGGTGCGATGACGGACGCGCCGACGGACATGCTGGAACGGCTCGGCCTGACGGAGTACGAGCGGACAGCCCTGGCGGAGTTGCTGGCGCTCGGCCGGACGACGGCGCCGAACCTGGCCGAGGCGACGGGGATCCCGAAGGCGCGTATCTACGGCGTGCTCGATTCGCTCGCCGACTGGGGGTACATCGAGGTGATCCCGGGCCGGCCAAAGGAGTACCAGCCAAAGGCACCCGAGGAGGTACTCGACCGGGCAGTCGAGAACCGCCGCCAGGAGTTCGAGCGCTACCGCCAGGACCTGGACACGATGCGCGAGCAGTTTCTGGCCGAGTTCGGGCCCCGGTACGAGCGGGCCAGCGAGGACGTCCGGCCCGCGGAGGAACTCTTTCACGTGGTCGATGTCGGCGAGCCCAGCGAGACCGAGACCCGCCGGCTCTACCGCGAGGCCGACGAGCGGGTCGACGTCATCACGAAGAGTTTCGCGTATCTGGAGGCCGTCGAACCCGCGCTGGCGGCAGCACTCGACCGTGTCGAGGTGCGTGCACTCCTGAACCACCCCGACCTGCTCTCGGCGGCAAACAGGGAGAGACAGGCCGACATCGTCGCACGCTTGCGGGAGTCGTACCCCGAGGTAAACCTGCGCTTTTCGACCGGACAGCTCCCCTGGCGCGGGACCCTCATCGACCCGAGCATGGCCTACGACTCCGGGGAGGCGATCTTTCTCGTCGAGGAACCCGGCGTCCCCGACCACATGCGCCAGGCCGCGATCACGGAGAACGGCTCCTTCGTCGCCGGCCTGAAGCGGTACATGGACCTCGTGTGGGACCACGAGAGCGTCGGGGAGTACCCAGTCGGTCGATGAGCGACCGTCCACCGGAGGGCCCGGACAGCGAGGAGGTCGAGGAACTGCTCGAGGAGCTGGAGGACTTGGAGGAGACGGCGGAGACACCGGACGAACGCCGCGTCATTCATCGGACGATCGACCTCCTCGACAGGCTCCCCGGAGGACGCAGGTTCGGCGTCGACGACCTCGCCCAGCAGGTCGTCGGCGGGTTCATTCTCTCGGCACCCTTCGTCGTCACCGAGGAGGTCTGGAGCCTCGCGGCGGGGATGAGCACGCTCCAGTGGGGGGTGACGGTGGCGATGGTGGCGCTGATCGGGTACGGGACGCTCTACGCCGCAGACGAGAACCGTGACTCCGACACGGAGGACTCGGTCGCTGGCCTCCCCCTTCGCTTTCTCTCGCTGATGGCTGTCTCCTACCTCTCGGTCACGACGCTCGCGCTCGTCTTCAACGCGCCGGCAACCTTCGAGGCCGGCCCCGGAACGACTGCAAAGGCCATCTCTATCGGGGCCATCTTCGGCGTCGTCGGGGCGGCGACCGTGGACTCGCTGTTCGGGTAGAGCGGTCGGACCCGAGGGGGTTGTGTTCGCAAGTCCCGGACACACCGCTGGCAGTCAGCCCTCGCCGGCGGTGAGCAGGCTGGAGAGAACCTCCAGGACCGCCCCGCTGTGCTCGCTCCGGGCGGAGGGGGCAAGCTCGAGCTGGACGCCTCCCTCACCGGCCGCAAGCCGGTTCACCGGGTTGGCCGGGTTGACGCCCCCGTACGGACCGTCCGCGACCGTCCTGACGGGAATCGGGAGCGCGTCGTCGAGTGCCGCACAGACGGTTCGTTTGCGCGCGTCGTCGGCTTTGCCGCCGACGACCACCTCCTCGTCGGCACGGCCGTGGAGGCTGAGAACGGTCTCGAATCCGCGGTCAGCGACCTCGGCCAGCAGCGGGTGGTCGGCCGGCCCGACCTCACTCGAGGGCGGGTGCCAGGCCTCGAAGGCGCCCACCTCCTCGTCGTAGCCCAGCCGGGCCCAGCAGGTCGCCGCGGGCAACCGGGTCGCGAGTTCGAGCGCCTGTTCGGCCGTCCCCGGCTCGACGTTTCCGCCATGGAGGGCACAGACCAGGGTGCGGTCGTTCTCGCCGTCGTCGTACAGCAACTCGGTGACGTGTCCGGTCCCTGTCGCCTCCCAGTGGTGGGTCGTGATCCTCGAACGCGTCACATTCTGAGAGGGTGCGCCACGGACATAACTCTGTTTCCGGCCAGCGTGGCTCGCCGAACAGTGACGCGTCGATACCCCCCGCGAAACGCAGCCTGTTTATGGGTCGGTCACGCACACGCCACCAATGAGCGACGAGCAGGACCTGGGGATCACGGAATCGAAGGAGCACGCGACCGGCGAGTGGTACGCCGAGGTCGTCCAGAAGGCGGGTCTCGCCGACTACGCACCGATGGGTGGGTTCATCGTCACCCGTCCGCGCGGCTACGCTATCTGGGAGCGGATCCAAAACTACCTCGACGGGTGGTTCAAGAACACCGGCGTCCAGAACGCCTACTTCCCACTCTTCATCCCGGAGAGCTACCTGGAACGGGAGAAAGACGTCGTCGAGGGGTTCGACCCCGAAGTGGCGTGGGTGACCCACGGCGGCTACGACGAACTCGAGGAGCGACTGGCCGTCAGGCCGACGAGCGAGTCGATCATCGCCCCCTTCATGGCCCAGTGGGTCCGCTCGCACCGTGACCTCCCCCTTCGGTTGAACCAGTGGTGTTCGGTGGTGCGGTGGGAGGCCACCGAGAC
>CAZOWU010000227.1:0-3442 GCA_964583735.1 uncultured Halobacteriales archaeon
CGGACCATCGTGATGACCGTCCACACCAACGACCGGACGGCCGCGCCGAGCGAGGAAGGGTGGCGCGGCGGCGACCGCGGCTACGCCCGCCGGCGGGTGCTACATGCTCCGCGGGTCGACCGCTACGAGCAGACCGTCGTCCACGCGCTGGCGCTGTATCTCGCCGAGAGCGAACACGCCCTCGCACAGGCGGAGGTGGTCGAGGACCTGCTGGTGCTGGACGGGCCGCTCTACCCCACGGGCCTGCTAAAGTGGGGGGAGCGGGACCCCGAACTCCGGCGGCTGCTGACCGACGAGAAACAGCCCCGGGACGTGCTCGCGAACTACCTCGAACTCGTCGAGACCTTCGTCGAGCGTGACGTCCCGCTCGTGGGCTTCGTCAAGAACTCGGCCTCGAAGGCGGTGACGCGGGTGCTCCGGGAGAAAACCGGGGCACCCTGGGTCGACGACGACGCCTTCTTCCGGCGAGTACTCGAGCGACCCGACGAGGACGGTGCGGCGAAGACTGACGCGCTGACGTTCACCGGGTGGTTTCGATCGCGGCTGGGGACCGACGTCGCGCTTGGCTGTGGGGAACTCGAGGTGCCCCACGAGCACAGCCTCGACCCGGAAGCCTACGAGGTCACCTTCTTCGTCGTCTACGACCCCCGGGACGACCTGGTCTACCGCGTCGAGGCGCCATACGCGTTCACCCGCGATGGGGCTCTGCGGACGGACCTGACAACCCACCTGCTGTCGGAGGTGGCCGGCGAGCGTGGGCCGCCCCTCGCCGTCGGGAAGGCAGACGAACTGGCCCGGATCGACCGGCAGGGGAAACGCACCCTCCGGCAGCGTATCGAGCGGGAGTTCGACACCGACCGCCAGCGCTCCTACAACGACAAGCGGTGGGCGGCCCTGGAGGGGATGTTGTGAGGGTCGACACCTACGACTCGCTGTCGGGGCAGGTCGTACTCGTGACTGGCGCCAACCGCGGCATCGGCGAGCAGATAGCCCGCATCCTCGCCGAGCACGACGCGACCGTCTACGCCGGCGCTCGCGACCCCGAGGACGTGACTGCGGGCGGGCAGCGCCCAATCCAGCTCGATGTCACCGACGACGCGGAGATGCGAGCGGCGGTCGACCGGGTCGAGGCGGAAGCCGGCCGGCTGGACGCCCTGGTAAACAACGCTGGCGTCCGCGGACCGACCGAACCGCTCCACGAGGCAGCCGTCGAGGGTGTCGACGAGACGCTGGCGGTGAACCTCCGCGGGCCGGTCGTCCTGACGAGGTACGCCCTGCCGCTGTTGCTGGAGCGGGAGGGCGGACGCGTGGTGAACCTCTCCTCGGGACTGGGGACGCTTGGGGCGGGGATGGACGGCGGCTCGCCGGCGTACCGGGTCTCGAAGACCGGGCTAAACGGGCTGACGGCGTCGCTTCACGGCGAGTACGCCGACGAGGGGCTGGTGGCGAACGCGGCCCGGCCGGGGTGGGTCCGCACCGAACTGGCGACCCCGGGTGCACCGCGCAGCCCCGCGGAGGGGGCGGACACACCGGCGTGGCTGGCCCGCTTCGAGCCCGGCGCGCCGGGCGGGCGGTGCTGGCGCGACCGGACGCCAGTGGGCTGGTAGCGCCGCTCGGGGGCCGACAGCGTCCCATACCTTGTGTACCAAGCAACAGGTGGGTCCGTCCGCGGAGTGTTACCGGTTTACATGAAGGTGATTCTGAACGAGGTCACGAACACGGTCCACAGGCACGAGACCGGGCGGACGGACTGCCAGGCTCTCTGTGGCTCGACGTACCACATCTCCCACGACAGGCTCAAAGCAGTCACGGCAGTCGAGCCGGAGGAAGTGACCGGAAGTGCGACCAAGTGCGGGCGGTGTTTCGAGGACGCCGGTGGCTACTGACCGGGGCCGGTGACGGGCGAGCCTGTGCGTCACCCGTCGCCGGGTCGCTCGCGCTCAGGCTTCGGCGGCCTCGGGCGCGACTTCCTCGGTCTCGAAGGTAACCTCGTCGGTGACGCCGATCCGGGCGAACTGCTCGCGGATGTGGGCCTTCGCCGCCTCCACGGCTCGCTCGCGGTCGTCGTACCCCCGCGGAGCGGGCTGTTCGAAGGCGACCTGGACGGAACCGTCGTCGAGTTCGAGGGTCTGTCCGCCGGTCTCGACGGCGTAGAACTCGTCACAGACCCAGACGTGGGGTGCGCCCACGTCGGGTGCCCCCTGATACGACGGCGGCGTCTCGCCCGGCTCGTACAGCGTCCCCGTCAGCCCCGTTCCCCCGGCCAGGCCGCGGATGAGCAACATGTGATACCGTACGGTTCTGCCGCTAAAACCGCTGTCGTTGTCCACACTCCGCGCACCGGGCGGTTCCGAGAGCGTCGGCTGCAACCCGCGGACTGATAATAGTTTCGGAGAACTGTGGGATGAGTGCCCACCTCATAAGTAACTATGTGTAACCCGCGTCGATAGGAGGACGGAATGGCAACCGAAACCCCGGTCTCGCTGGAACGCGAGGCGCCCGAAGCTGTCGAATCGACCGTGTCATCGATCAAGCGGATGCTGAAGGTGGGTGCGGTGTTCGCCGCCGTCGGCTACCTGTTGATCGGGATGGCGCTGGTGCTCGAACTGACGCAGTTCCACCCGCTGATCGAGAACTTCTTCACGACGTTCACCGAGAACAGCATCGCCGGCGGGGGGGCAGAGCTCCCGCGGAGCGCCGCAGCGAGCGAGGAACTCGCCTCGATCCACCAGTTCCCGTCGATGCTGCTGTGGCTGAAACTCGGCGGGATCGGCCACATTCTCGTGGGCATCTTCGTCGCCCTGGCGGCGATCATCCGCGCGCTGGCGCTGATGCCCCACCGGCTGAGCTACGAGATGGAACGGACGCAGGGCTGACCTGTCGCGACGGCTGCTCCACCACTCACGGTTCCTCGCTGCCGTACTGCCACAGCGCCCGCAGGCTCGCGAGCACCGCTGCGACGGCACAACCCGCCAGGACGACGCCGAGGAGGCTCACGGGCAGCGACACCGGAACGAGGGTGAACGCGAGCGTCAGCCCGATCACCCCGAGGTAGCTGCCGGTGAGAAAGAGTCCGACCCCGGCGAACGGACCGCCAAAGGCAGCGTACACGCCGCTCAGGAGGCCGAAAACCGGAAGTACGACAAAAAAGAGGACTCCCTGAACGGACCCGGTAGCCGCAAGGCCGCGCGACGGGTCCCGGAACAGGAGCGCGAGCACAAGGAGGTATGCGACCGCGGTCAGGCGGCCACCGAGCCGCCGGTCGAGTGTGGGCGCGTCCATGAGTAAACCGCTGGAGACTTGGGTGGCGTCGGTACTATACCTGCCGCGGTCTCGCGCGGGCCGACCACTTCCGCTCCGGCGGGGAAACGGGTATGTACCGGCGGGAGTATGCTGTGGACATGTCCGACCTCGGGGATTTCACCGAATTCGACGGCGACGA
>CAZOWU010000228.1:0-3409 GCA_964583735.1 uncultured Halobacteriales archaeon
GCACCACCAGCACGGCACCGATATCGCGCTCAACGCCGGCAACGCGATGTACTTCGTCCCGCTGAAGGTGATCTCGCGGAACTCCCAGAAACTCTCGCCGGCCCAGCAGCTCGAAGCCTACGAAATGCTCACCTACGAGCTCAACCGCACCCACCTCGGCCAGGGGATGGACATCTACTGGCACAACCAGAAGGAGGTGACCGTCGACGAGTCCCAGTACTTCGAGATGTGCGCCTGCAAGACCGGGTGTCTGGCGCGCATCGTGGCGCGGCTGGCGGCCATCGTCACCGGCCAGCCCGATGATGTCCAGCAGCGGGTCGGCCGGTACGCCGAGGAGATGTCGATCGCCTTCCAGATCGGCGACGACATTCTCGACATCGAACACAGCCTCGACCAGGCCGGCGAGTTCGGCAAGGAGTTCGGCAACGACATCCGCGAGGGCAAGAAGACCCTGATGGTCATTCATACCGCCGATGTCGCCCCGCCCGAGGAGGTGGCCCTGCTCGAGGAGATCCTCTGGGCGGAGGACAACAGCGACGAGGATATTCTGGAGGCGATCGACATCATGGAGGAGGCCGGTGCCATCGAGTACGCCCGCGAGCGGGCCCAGGAACTCGCGGAGAGCGCCCGCTCCCATCTCGACGACCTCGACCTGGAGCCCGGTCCGGAGGACGACCTCCGGGAGTTCACCCGGTTTGTCGTCCAGCGCGAAGCCTGACCTGGGCGAATGGCTGACCTTTTTATCAGGCGGTGGCGATAGTCCGGTAGTGACAGGTCGTGGCGACTGACCACAGCGAGGTAGTCAAAGAGGTCACCTCGGTTGCCGAGCGGCTCCCGCCGACAGACGCCGGTGACGTCCTCGTCTGCGGGCCGGCGATGAGCGGCAAGACCAAGATGGCCCTGGAGCTGCTGGTCGGGGCCGTCGTCGAGACCGAGGCGCGCCCCTTCTACGTCACGACGTCCGGGTCGGCGACCGACGCGCGGGCCCGGCTGGACGCACGAACACCCGAGGGCGTCTCCCTGCCGAGGCCCGCAGTCATCGCGTGTGACGGCGGGGCCGAGCCCGACGAGTTCACCCGGTCGGTCGACACGCCGGGCAACCTCACCGGCATCGCCAGCGCACTCACGGAGATGTACGACGCGAGCAAACGGAGCCGCCGGCTGGGGTCGCGCGTGCTGGTCGACAACGTCACGGCACTGTTGGTCGCGACCGACCTGGAGCCGGTCTACCGGTTCATGCACGCCCTGACTGTCCGCGTGGCCGACGCCGGCGGGCAGACGATCGCCACACTCGACACGGACGGGCTCGCGGGGGGGGAGCAGCCGGCGCTGACGGGCCTGTTCGACACCGTCGTCGAGGTGCGCCACCCCGACGGTTCCGAGCCAGAGTACCGCCTGCACGACACCGACGACTGGCGCGGCTACCTGCTGCCGGGAAGGGACAAATGAGAATACTGCTGGAACACCTCAGAGACCGGGCGCGAACGCTGACCATCTACGACTACGACGGCCCCCAGGAGCGCCTGGAGACGCTGGCTGGCCACCTCTCCGGCTACGGGGTCGCGGTCAGGACAGCAGTCACCGACCGCGGGAAGCCGGCCAACGTCCCCGTGTTCCACCACGGCAACGAGGTGCTCGGGACGGTCGACCTCGACAGACTGCTCCCGGCAGACGGCATCGAGCGAGCCTTCGCGGGCGAGAAGCCGTTCGACCCCGAGGTGCTCCCCTTCGACGTCGACGCGGACGTCACGGTCTCGCCGGGGACCAGCCACGGCCAGATGGTCGACGTCTCCCGGCAGTTCGAGCGGCGGGCGCTGGACCGCGGCGAGGGGTGGCTCCGGGTCGGCTTCCAGCAGCTCTCGGCCATCGCGGAGTCGTCCCGGACGAAGTCAGTCTACCGCCGGCTGGCCGAGGCCGGCGTGGACGTGGCGGTCGTCGGCTACCCCGACGTCGGCATCTCGGACCGGCCCTTCGGCGTCATCACCGACGAGGAGGGGACCTTCCGGGACTACTGGTTCCTGCTGTACGACGGCGGCCAGCCGGAGGCGAAGGCGGCACTCGTCGCCAAACACCGCGACCCGTCGCTGTACGAGGCGTTCTGGACAGTCGACCCCGACACAGTCGACGACCTGGTGGCGATGGCGCAGGACAGCTACCCCGTCCTGGAGTGACGGAGTCGGCAGGCAACCCGACACCGCCCCGGGGTTGTGACCGGCGGCGGTCACCGGAGAGCCCGATGGGCTGGCGGAGGCACTCCCCGAAGGATTATTCATCGCGCGACCTCATACTATACTATGGCTGTCTTTCCGGACCTGTTACAGGTGGGCCTGCCGACGATACTGTTGCTCGTCGGCACAGGGCTCATCGTAGCCGAGGCTTTCGCCCCGGGCGCACACTTCTTCGTGGCCGGCGTCTCGCTGTTCGCCGCCGGCATCGTCGGGTTCGTCCTCCCGCCAGCGCTCGGCATTCTCAACGTGTTGATCCTGGCGGCAGTGGTGCTCGGGGCCGGGGGGGCGACCCTCTACGGCTACCGGCAGTTCGACATCTACACCGGCGCGGGCGTCAACCAGACTTCGGACTCGGACTCGCTGCGCGGACAGAGCGGCCGGGTGACCGAGCGAGTCACCCCCAGAGATGGGGAGGTGAAACTGGAAGACGGCGGCTTCAATCCCCTCTACCAGGCCCGGAGCATCGACGGCGAGATCTCGGAGGGGACCGAGGTGATCGTCCTCGACCCCGGCGGCGGGAACGTTCTGACCGTCGAGGCCGTCGAGAGCATTGCCGACGACATCGACCGCGAGCTGGCCCGCGGCCGGCGGGCCGCCCAGGACGACACCGAGACCGACACCGCGGCCGAGCCAGGCCGGAGCAGCGAGCGCGAGCCCGAGCGCGAGTCCGGTTCGAGCGCCTGAACCGGCCACCGCGGGGAAGGCTTTTGCCTGAACGCACCGAAATGTGGATGTTATGTCCCTGGTGTTACAGCTGTTTAGCCCACTCTCGCTGGTGGCAGTCGTGGTCCTGCTGCTCGCCATCGTGACGGTCTACAACAGTATCGTCATCGTCGACGCGACCGAGAAGCGGGCGTACACCCGGTTCGGGAAGTATCAGGGGCTGCTCGAGCCCGGCCCCCGCTTCGTGTTGCCCTTCGTCACCAAGACCTACCGCTTCGACATGCGGACACAGACCCTGGACGTGCCCCGCCAGGAGGCGATCACGCGGGACAACTCCCCGGTGACCGCCGACGCCGTCGTCTACATCAAGGTGATGGACGCCGAGAAGGCCTACCTCCAGGTCGACGACTACAAACGCGCCGTCTCGAACCTCGCCCAGACCACCCTGCGGGCTGTGCTCGGCGACATGGAACTGGACGACACGCTGAACAAGCGCCAGGAGATCAACGCCAAGATCC
>CAZOWU010000229.1:0-3406 GCA_964583735.1 uncultured Halobacteriales archaeon
ACGTGGCTGACCGGCGAGGACGTGGCTTGCTGGGGACCGAAAACGGTTAACCGCCGCCCGCACATATCCCGACAATGAGCAACGACGTCAAGCCGACCCGAAAGAACCTGATGGCCATCGAGGACCGTATCGAGCTTTCGGAGCGGGGCCACGACACGCTCGAAAAGAAGCGTGACGGGCTCATCATGGAGTTCATGGATATCCTCGACCAGGCCCAGGACGTCCGGTCAGACCTGGAGGCCACCTACGAGGACGCCCAGCACGCCATCGACATGGCGCGGGCGATGGACGGCGATGTCGCAGTCCGGGGCGCGGCAGCCGCGCTGAAAGAGCACCCCGAGCTGACCACCCAATCAAAGAACATCATGGGCGTGGTCGTCCCGGAGATCGAGTCCTCGAAGGTCCGCAAGACGCTGGACGAGCGGGGCTACGGCGTCATGGGCACGAGCGCCCGTATCGACGAGGCCGCCGAGGCCTACGAGGAGTTGCTCGAACAGATCATCCTCGCCGCCGAGGTCGAGACCGCGATGAAAAAGATGCTCGAGGAGATCGAAACCACCAAGCGGCGGGTCAACGCCCTGGAGTTCAAGCTGCTGCCGGAGTTGCGCGAGAACCAGGAGTACATCGAGCAGAAACTCGAAGAGCAGGAGCGCGAGGAGATCTTCCGCCTGAAGAAGATCAAAGCGAAAAAGGAAGCCGAAGAGGAAGAAGAAGCGGCCGCTGCCGAGGCCGAACGGGAGCGCGAACAGGTCACCGCCGACGACTGACCTGCCCCACTTCCCGCGCGGCGCTGTCGACACCTGTTTTTGTCCCCCGGTTCTGGCGACGAATATGGACTGTCCGGACTGCGGGAGCCCGACGGTCGCCTTCGACGCCGGCGAGTACGCTGACGCCGTGCCCGGCAGCGGCGGTGAGGGGCCGGCGGAGTCGGCGGTTGCGCTGTGCACGCGTTGTCTCGCGCTCCACCCGGCCGCCGGCCCGCCCGCCGAGCCCCCCGACCTCCAGCGGGTGAGCGACGCCTTCCCGGCAACCCCGGAGGCGGCCGTGCCGCTGGCGTTGCTGGTCGGGCTCCTGGAGAATCTCGCGCTCTATCGCTCGGAGATCGCCGACCTGCTCGGCGCGGTCGAACGTGCGGGGACGGACCCGTTGCTCGCGCTCGACCGACTCGCTACCGACGACAGCATCGAGACGGAACTGGACCTGTCGGGCCGGCGCACACAGCTCGAACAGTTGCTGTAATCGAACGTTCTAGATACCCGTCGAGTACCGGAGCAGCCCGGCGACACCGCCGAACGCGGCGAGCAACTGCTCGCCTTTCTCGAAGTCGGTGGAGATGAACTGCGTCTCCGTCCCGCGTTGCTCGGCCAGCTGCATCAGGTTGTCAATGGCATCCTCGCGCTCGGTGTCAGTTGGCTCGCCACACCGCGAACACTCGTGGTCCCCTCCCTCCCCGGGGTCGACCAGTTCGTGTTCCGTGTGCCCGTTTGGACACTCGTGGACGAGCACCTCATTCCGGAGGTCCTCGCTGATCAGCAGCGTCTCGACGGCACCCATCATGAGGTTCTCGCGGGTCGGGCCGAAGCCGTAGGTGGCGAGGTCACCGTCGTGCAGTTCCTTGAAGAACCGCTCCATGAACTGCTTGTCCTCCAGCACCTCGCGTTCGGCGAGTACCTCGCCAGCGGCGTCGACCAGGTCGTAGAGCCCGGACTCGTCCGTGTAGGCGACGTCGAACTTCCCGATGACGTTGTCCTGGATCTCGTGGTGGAGATACCCCTCGCTGAGGAACTCGTCTTTGGTGGGCGAGGGGCCGCCGACGAGAATCCCGTCGATCTCGTGGCGCTTGGCGACGAACAGGTCGTTCGCCATCTCCGCGACCTCCTGGTAGTGGTTGTCGATGGCCTCCAGTCGGAGCCGCTCGAAGCGGGCCTGTGACTGGCCGCCTTTCTTCTGTTTGCCCGGCACCAGCGAGGTGGTCGACTTGACGGGATCGACGCGCTTCCCGCGGAGCCACCCGACGTTTGCCTCCCGGCGGTCGAGCACGACCAGGCCGAAGAGGCCCTTGTCGCCGAGCATCTCGGCCAGGGGCTCGGTCAGAAACTCCGAGTCACAGTGATACCGGAACGACTGGATCGGCTCTGGGGGGTCCTCGAGTACCTTGGTGACCATGTCCGTCCGGCCGCCGCCGGTGTCGACCGCCCCCGAGAAGAGCACCATCCCGTTCTCGGGCGGGTTGTCGTAGTACTTCAGGCGGTCTTTGATGCTCTTCAGCGCGTCCTGGACGTTCGTGCGGGTGTCCTTGGACTTGATGTTCGACGCCTCGGAGTGTTCCTGGGTGACGTGGGCGACCACGTCGCTTATCTGCTTGTCCGGGGGCACGTAGATGGTCACGAGCTGCGTGCCCGAGCCCCGGTAGCCATCGAGTTCCTCGATGACCTTCCGGTATTCGTATTTTTGTTTGTCACTCCGGTCGGTCGTCGACTCGCTCATTACTACGAGTTGGTCCGAGCGTTGTAAGTACCTGTTGGACCCGGGCAGTTGCGCCCCGCCGACCCTTGGCTTCCGGTGTTGGCCTCCCGACTCGGACGGCGCCTTTATATAACCGCCCTCGCTTGGTGACACAACAGGACGATGGCGGGGTACGTCTGCACGGTCGCAGGAGGCAAAGGTGGTGTCGGGAAGACGACCACCGCGGCAAACGTCGCGGCCGCGCTCGGTGACCGCGGACACGACGTCGTCGTCGTGGACGCAGACCTGGGGATGGCCAACCTCGGCGAGCTGCTCGGCGCCGAATCCGACCGCGGCATCCACCGGGTGCTCACGGGCGAGGCGACTGTCGAGGAGACGCTGGTCGACGTCGACGGTGGACTGACCGTTCTCCCGGGCGAGCAGAGCCTCGACGCCTTTGCCGACGCCGACCCGTCCAAACTCGGAGACGTACTCGAGACGCTCCGGGGGGCCTACGACGTCGTTATCGTCGACACGGGGTCGGGGGTGAGCCACGAGATGGCGGTTCCGCTTGGCCTCGCCGACGGCGTCGTGCTGGTGACCACTCCGGCGGAGGTGGCGGTTACCGACGCGACGAAGACAGCCGACCTCGTCGACCGCCTCGGCGGCACGGTGCTGGGCGCCGCCGTCCTCCGGGCCACCAGCGATACCGACCTTGCCGCCGTGGAATCCCGGCTCGACGCCCCGATTCTGGGCGCGGTCCCCGACGACCCGGCCGCGGGGGACGAGCCAGTCGTCGTCGAAGCTCCGGAGGGGCACGTCTCCGCGGCCTACCGGGCACTCGCGGAGCAACTCTCCCAGGTCCTCTTCGAGGGGGCCGACCCTGCCGACGCCGAGGCGGTCCTCGAGGACGCCTGGTTCGAGGGCGTCGATGGCGAGCCCGTCGCCACGGGCGGCGACG
>CAZOWU010000230.1:0-3404 GCA_964583735.1 uncultured Halobacteriales archaeon
AACGCCACCGCGACGAGCGTCGAGAACGTCACCTTCGACCCGGGGACCCCGACCGACCCCACAGCCACGGACACGCCCCCGACCGACACCGCGACGTCAGGGACCTCGACGCCCGACGGGTCGACAACGACCGGCGGCGGGAGCCCGGGCTTCACGTTCCTGGCGACGGTGCTCGCCTTTGCCCTCGCCCTCCTGGTCTACACCGTCCGGAGCTGAACCGTCCAGAACTCCTCGGCGGCGTCCGCAAGTGCGGGCTCGGGGTCGCCGGTCGCGTCCACCGTCGCCGTGACCTCCGCCAGGTCGGCTAGGGACCCCAGCACCGACCGCTCGCCGACCAGGTAGAGCCGGTCGCCCGGCCGCTCCTCGAGGGCCGCCCGGCACCGCTGCAAGTGGCTCTCGATCTGCTCGTCGCGCAGCCGCTCGAAGCGGGCCTGCGAGAAGCCGCCCTTTGAGTGCTGGCTCTTGATGTTCTCGTCGAAGCCGTGGAATGCGGTCCGCTCGTTGTCCTCGTAGACGCCCATCGCGAACAGGTCCGAGCGGACGAGCGCGAGTGTGTACTCGCCGCGGGGCTGGAACCACTCGCGCTCCAGGCGCGCCCGCCGGCCCCACTCGACGAAGGGGTCGGGTGCGACTGGCGCCGAGAGACAGGCACCCACCAGCCTCATGTCGTCGGCCACGACCAGACAGGGGGCGGCCCGCGAGACCAGTGCCGCCCGCTCGCCCAGCACCTGCCGGACGGCGTCTGGGACGTCGTGGCCGTCGGCCACCATCGCCGTCAGGACCCCTTCGGGGCCTGATTCGAGACTTTCGAGTCGCGAGAGTGCCTCCTCGAGCCGGTCGCTGCGCAGACTCGCCTCCGCGCGGAACGCGAGGTCGGCTTCCCCCTCCTGGAGTCGCCGGACGCGGTCCTCGAGCTCCGTGACGCGGTCCTCGAGCCTGTTGACCTCGCGTTCGGCCTCCTGGCGGGCGGTGGCGGCCTCGGCGCGGCGACCCTGCTCGGCCTCGAGCTGTGCCTGGAGGTCGGCGTTTTCGGCGTCGAGGTCGGCGATCCGGTCTTTCAGCTCCGTGCGGCCCAGCAGGTCGTCGAGCATCACCCGAAGCCGGGGCGCCGAGGGGCTTAAACGCCGGGGGACTCCGTCAGTGACAGCAGCTGGGCTGCCCGGTCGGCCTTCGCGAGAAAGACCTCCGTCAGCGTCGGCGGGTTCGTGACACCCTCCTCCTCGAGCAGTTCCGGCGGGACGGTCAGGGTATCCGCCGGAACACCCTCCTCGCCCTCGACGGCAAAGTGCGTCCGACCGAGCTTCATCACCGGCGGGACGTCCCTGTCGTAGAGGTGCTCGGTCACCTGCTCGTGCTGTCTGTGACACATCCCCGGGTCACCCTCGCGGGGTTCGACGTACAGTCGGCCCAGATAGTAGCCGCGGGAGAACAGTTCGAACATGCAGTTAATTATGTGTTACCATGTCTCATACTTATGCTTTGCCGCCGGCCCAAATCCTGTCAGGACCGGCAGTGCGAGCAGGGGTCCGGAGAGCAGGTTGCCACGGGTTCTCGCGAGTTCTGACGCCTCATACTGCCGGCTGTCCGTCTGTGAGGAATCTCGCCATCCCGGGGTGGCAAGTGTCTTCACGAAGGGACAGCCGGCAGTATCACCAGCCCGGACCAGGTTGAGAGACTGAGAAGATATATTGAACGCTCTTGGCGTCTTTCGGGTAGTATGAGGGGCGATTAAACGGTCCGAACGAGCCTCCGTGTTTAAGTTGGGGTACGTCCCAGGTAGTCGCATGGACACCAGTCGGTTGGTCGCAGTCGCCGCCGTCGTCGCGGCTGTCGGCATAACTGTCGTGGCGCCAGCCGCGGCGTTCGCGCCGGCCGGCCCGCTTCCGCAGGCCGGCGCCAACGGGACTGCGGACGACGGGGCCGACGACCGGAGGACGAACGGCTCCTTCGGCACGCAGGTCACGTCCTTCATGCAGGCTAGTGCCGCTAGCGCGAACAACTCTGTCGAGTCAGGTGTCTGGCGGGCGTCGGTCAACCGCTCGGCTCAGCCCGAGCAGGCAGTCGAGCGGCGGACAACGACGCTCGACCGTCGCCTCGACCGGCTCCAGAACCGGTCCGAGGAACTCGCGGCGCTGCGGGAACGCGGGGAGATACCGGAGGTGGCGTACACCGCCCGGGCGAGCACGCTCCGGGCCCAGGCCGCGTCCCTCCGGACCGCCGTCACCGAGGCCAACGAGGCGGCCCGGCAGGTCGGTGTCAACACCACGCGACTCGACCGGCTTCGCGACCGGGCGGCGAACGCGACCGGCCCCGAGGTGGCCGCGCCGGCCCGCAACATCACCGACGTGGGCGGCGGGCCGCCGGGTGCCGGCCCGCACGGGGGGACTCCCCCCCAGGCGGGTCCACAGGGGAACGGGACCGGTGGACCACCCGGTGACGAGACACGCGGACCGCCCGGGTCTGCGGGTAACGCGACCGAGTCGGGCAACGGCACGGACGGCTCGGGTGACGGGCCGACCGACGACCGGAGTGGTGGACAGGATGACACGGATACTGGCAACGCGGGGAACTCCGGTGGCTCGGGTGGACCCGGAGACACGCAGGGAACTACCGCCGACGTCGTCTCGGTTACATCTGTCCCGTCACGCTGACGGCGAGACGGCCGGGACAGCTGACTCTCACCAATCAGCCGACGGCTTCTGTCCAGCGACCGACTGCCGATAGAATTTTATACTACTATCGGTTACGTTTGGTAAATGGACTCCGCCGAGCTGCTCAACCTCCTCGGGAACGCGAACCGGCGGCGGATCCTGCGGTTGCTCGCCCGGAAACCCTGTTACGTAACCGAGATAAGCGAGTATCTCGGGGTGAGCCCGAAGGCAGTTATCGACCACTTGCGGAAGCTCGACGAGGCGGGGCTGGTCGAGAGCCGCGTCGACGACAAACGCCGGAAGTACTTCTCCATCTCGCGGGCGCTGCGTCTCGAGGTGAGCGTCTCGCCGTACGACTTCGGCACCAAGAGTGCCTACCCGGCCAGTTCGGGGCTGGACATGACCCGGTGGCGGTACCTGAGCATCGAGGTCGACCCCGAGGACGGCGACGAGGACGGGGATGGCGAGGAAAGCGTAGCCAGGGCCGAGGGTCTCTCGGAGATGGCCCGCAAGCTCCGCCGCCTCGAGCGTCTCGAGAACGAGCTATCGATGGCACAGCGGTGGGCCCAGGGCCGGGTCACCGACCTCCGCGAGCGAATCGCCGAGGAGGTCGAAGAGGGTGACCCCCGGCTGGTGACGGCGGTCCTGCGGGCGCTCGCCGACGAGCCCGGCGACACCGAGTCCGTGAGCCGCCGGGCCGAGGCCCCGCCGCGGGTCGTCGAGCAGGTCCTGACCGAACTCGCCGGGCGGGAC
>CAZOWU010000231.1:0-3390 GCA_964583735.1 uncultured Halobacteriales archaeon
GGCGAGCAACCGGATCGAGGAATAGACTCCGGACGCCGCCGGGACCGGAGACTCATAGTGATTGCTGTGACTCGTTACCGCCGGGCGGTCACAGATCGGCCGAGTCGCCTCTCAAAACACCGATATTCTCGCAGGATGCCGAAAATAATCACAGCAATCACTATCAGAGTAACAGGTCGTCTGCAGCCCCGCGGGCGGCCAGGGCGGCGTCTTCGGCAACCTGGTCCGGGTCGCCGCCCTCGGCGTCGAGGTAGACATCCACCTCGAGTATCCCGTCCTCGAAGCTGACGGTTACGTCTATGTCCCGTACTGCGGCGCGGTCGTACCGCGAGAAGACGACATCTTCGGCAGCCTGTGCAGCGGTCCGGACGACTTCGTCGTCGCTCGGGCCGGCCGCACTCTCTTTGGCGTCGGTCGACCCCTCGCTCGGGTCGGTCGTGTCGTCGGCGTCGTTGCTGGTCATCGTGGTCTGAGAGAGAACTGGTCCGGTCGGGACCGGGGGGTGAGTCGAGTTACGCGCCGCCGGCCGGGCCGAGCCCGCCGCCGCCGGCGCCGCCGAGCATCTGCTGGAGTTCTTCCTGGAGCTCCTCGAACTGGCTCTGGACCCGCTCTTCCTGCTTTTCGAGGGTCTCGACACGGACTCCGAGGCTCTCGACTTTCTCGTTGAGGTCCTCCTTCGCCTCGGCGTAGTCGGTCTTCACGAGGAGTTCGCCGACCTCGCGGTACATGGTGGACTCCTTGTCGACGTTCTCGAGCTCCTCGAGAGCCGTCTCGGATTCCTCGAGCGTGGTCTCGGCCTGCTGTTTCTGGGCGGCGACCTGCTGGGCCGTCTCCTGGAGGTCTTGGAGTTCCTCGAGTTTCTCCTGGGCTTCCGGTGGCAGATTCCCTTGCATGTCGATCAACTCGTGACCCGGAGGGATAAACCCAAGCTTTCGGTCACCCGGGAGCTCCATCCTCGCCGGCGCCCTCCTCGCCGCTCACCTGCTCGCCTTCGCCGAGTCCGCCGGCCCGTTCGGCGACGTCGACCAGCCCGAACCAGGTGTTCAGGCCGGCCCGCAGCGCCGTCAGATCCGCTGCCCGAACCGTGACCGTGAGACTGTCACCCTCGCGGGCCAGCGCGACGCTGGTCCGGTCGCCGTCGATGTCGCCGACCTCCGGACACAGCGCCCGCTCGACGCGGCGGGCGCGTTCGGGGGTAGCGTAGACGGCAGCAAAGACGGCTTGGTGCACAGTCCGTTACGGAGTGCCGGCCCCGGGACCCGGGCCCCAGGACCGTCGCTTCGGGTCAGTTGACCTCGACTTCCTTGATGTCGCGGCTGCGCTCTTTCAGGAGCACGCGGTGGCCGCAGTACGGACAGCGGACGCCGCCGTACTCGTCGAGGGTGACGTCGCGCTTGCAGCGGGCACACTTGTAGCTCATTCTTCGGCGTCCTCGCCGAGTGCCGCGCGGATCGACCGGGTGACGGTGCGGCCGGCGGGGGTCTCCGGGCTGTAGGCCCCGCCGGTGTAGGTGTGTCCACAGTAGCTGCACTCCCAGACGCCGGTGCCCTGGCGGGAAACCCGGTCCTCGCCGCACTCGGGGCACTCGTGGTCGTCGTTCATGTCGTCCTCGATCTCGGCGACCCGTCGCCGGGCGACCCGGCCGTAGCGGGCCCCGAAGCGGCCGGCACTGCCGACGTCGCCGCGCTGTTGACTCATAGTGCTCGTTTTTCCGGCAGGCGGCGGTATAAACGCTACGAGTCCGGATTGTGCACCGGCGGTCCGGACTGCACGTCACAGGCCCTGACTGCGCTCCGGCCGGGGGGAGCGCGAACGACTCGTCTTACTCCCCTTCCCTGGTCCACCTGATCTCGTACTCGAGTTCGTAACGCTGCTCCCCGGTCTCGGAGTCGGTGAGTCGCTCGAGTTCGACCTCGAATCGGGGGTCCTCGGGTACCGTAACCTCCTGGCTGGCCGTGTCACTCTCCAGGCTCACGGACCCGGACTCGACCTGTTCGGCGGCGTCGAGCAACGCCTCTGCGATTTCGGTCCGCGGGAGCTGGGTCTCGGTTTTGAAAAGTTCTTCTTCGGGCATCAAGTCCCGTTACGCCCACTGTACACATATACGGATAGCCGATTCTACAGAACTGGGAATCCTCCGGATACTCGACCGAGCCGCCGGCGGGACCCCCGGTCGGTCGCACCGCTCACGAACAGGGTACTGCCCTGTGCCTCCCGGCAGGTTCCTCCCGGCGCAGTCACTCCTTCAGCTCGGCCTCGGACAGCGCCTCGTTGAGGTCGGCCCGGACCCGCTCGCCCAGCTCGCGGTCCCGCGCCGTGGTGACGACGCGGTTCTCCTGGACGCTCGACCCTTCCCGGACGAGCAGGCGGACGTTGCCGGTCCCGTCGGCCCGCGTTGCCTTGGCGCGCAGCCCGGAGTCCGTGGAGGCTCCGCCAGCGTCGATTGGGCCGGGGATAATCTTCTTGACGTGTGGGTGGTCTGCAACCACTTCCAGGGCCTCCTGGCCGTCGCGGCCACCGATCAGCGTCGAGTGAGTCCCGCCGAGTTTCTCCGCGACCGGTGCCTCCACCACCTCCAGGGGCTCCTCGCTGCCGTGCTCGAGGACGTGTGCGACGGGGTCCTCGGCCTCGACGCGGTAGAACTCGTAGCGCAGCTGTGAGCGTACCGCCCGCAACACTTCGCGGTCGCCGGTGGCGTAGACCTCCTCCGGGCGCTTGCGGCGGACCTCGTCGGCGACCTGGCTGGCGAAGGCGCGCAGCTCCGGCGGGGCGCGCTCGCCGTCGGTCTCCGGCGTCGTGGTTACCTCCCGCTGCCCGAGCACGTCACCGTCGGCGACGGTGGTGACGCGGGCCCGCTCGCGGGAGAGTTCCAGCACCACGGTCTCGGCGTTTTCCGAGCGACAGACCAGACAGTAGTCGCCCGGGCGGGCGAGCGCCGAGGCACAACGACCGCACTTCATACTGCACGTGGGGCGCTCGCGGCAATAAGTGAGACGGTTCGGGGGCCGCCAGCCCGGACCCGAACGCGGCACCGTCCCGGTCAGTCCAGCCCCTCGGGGTCGGTCTTCAGGAACTCCCGCAACAGCACCGTCGCGTAGCTTCCCTTCGGGAGCGCGAAGGAGAACGTCAGTGGGTCGCGCTCGACTGTCAGGTCCGCCCGGACGAGCACCGCCCGCCTGGTCCCCTCGCTGTGGAACTCGCCGGGCAGGTCGAAGTCGCCGGGGTTGACGCCAACGTTCTCCAGAACTGTCCGCTCTATCTCCCCGGGTTCGCCGTCGGCGAGGTCGGTGTCGGTGCCCACGAGCGGCGCCGTCACGAACGCTCGGCCGCGCTCGCAGTGGCGCCGGACCGTCTCCAGCCGGTCGGCGGTGACCCGCTGGGTACGGTCGG
>CAZOWU010000232.1:0-3381 GCA_964583735.1 uncultured Halobacteriales archaeon
TCATCCCTGTTCGTCGAGCAGTGCTTCCGCCGCGTGCTCGCCGCTTATCAGACACATCGGGACGCCGATCCCGGGCGTCGTGAACGAGCCAGTGAAGTAGAGCCCGTCGACCGCCGAGGAGCGGTTCGAAGGGCGCAGGAGGGCGGTCTGGCGGAGCGTGTGGGCGAGCCCGAGTGCAGTCCCGTCGGTGGCGTTGTACCGCTCGACGAAATCGGAGACTGCGAACTGCTCCTCGACGACGATCCGGTCCCGGAGGTCGACGCCGGTGTTGTCGGCGATGTCCGCGAGGATCTTCTCGCGGTACTCCTCGCGGATCTCGTCGCCGTCGTGCAGGTCCGGCGCGATGGGGACGAGCACGAAGAGGTTGCTGTGTCCCTCTGGCGCGACCGCGTCGTCGGTCTCGGAGGGGACACAGAGGTAGTAGGCTGGCTCGTCGGGCCAGCCCGGCTCCTCGAAGATGGCCTCGAAGTGGCTGTCCCAATCCTCCGGGAGGACGAGCGTGTGGTGTTCGAGCGGGTCGACGTCGCCCTCGACGCCCATGTAGACCAGGAACGCGGAGGGCGCGTACGTCCGGGAGTCCCAGTAGTCGTCGTCGTGCTGGCGCTCGTGGGTCGGCAGGAGGTCCTGCTCGGTGTGGGCGTAGTCGGCGTTCGAGACCACGTAGTCCGGCCGGTATTCGTCGTCGTCGGTGTCGACGACGAACCCCTCCTTCGCGCGGGTGATGCCCGTCACCTCGGCCCCGGTCTTGTAGGTGACGTCCAGCTGGTCGCCGAGTTCGGCTACGCCGTCGACGACCGCGCCGATCCCGCCGGTCCCGGTGCCTCGCTCCGTCGACTCCTTCGGTCTGGGGTAGTAGACGCCGAGATTGAAATCGACGTGGCTCATGATGTTGTACAGAGCAGGGGTGTTGTTCGGCGCCCCGCCCAGAAAGACCAGCGTATACTGCATGATCTGCTGGAGCTTGGGGTGGTCGAAGTACTTCTCGACGTGGCTCTGCATCGAGCCCACGAGGCGGAGGCCAATGGGCGCCGCCCGCATCACGTCGGGGTCGACCCAGTCCCGCAGCCGCGAGCGGTCCTCGTAGACGAACTTCTCCATCGCCGTCTCGTAGTGGTGCTGGCTCGTCTCCAGATACTCGTCGAAGGCCTCGCCGGCGCCGGGCTCGTAGGACTCGAACACGTCCCGCATGTGGTCGTGGTCGCCACGGGCGTCGACCTGGTCGCCGTCCTTGAAGAAGATCCGGTAGTGCGGGTCCAGTGGTTCGAGCTCGTAGAACTCCTCGGGCGAGCGCCCGAAGTGGCCGAAAAAGCGCTCGAAGACGTCGGGCATCAGGTACCACGAGGGGCCCATGTCGAAGGTGAACCCGTCGCGCTCGAGCCGGCTGGCGCGACCGCCGAGCTGGTGGTTTTTCTCCAGCAGCGTCACGTCTACTCCGGCGTCCGCGAGATAGCAGGCGGCCGACAGCCCGCCGAAGCCGCCTCCAACGACCGCGACCGTCGACTCCGAGAGCCGTGTCATCACTCAGTAGTTACGGCTGAACCCCAATAAACGGGCCGTTTCGGCCGGCGCGGGCGAACTCGGCTCGACCGGACAGGCCGGCGCCGTTTCGCCCGACAGCATAAGCCGCTGCCGCCCTATCCCTGGGTATGGACGGACAGACAGCCGTCGTCACGGGAGCGAGCCGGGGCATCGGCGCCGCCGTCGCGCGGGCGTTTGGGGACGCGGGCGCACACGTTGTCGGCTGTGCCCGCAGCAAGGAGCCCCTGGAGGAGGTACTCGAATCCATCCGGGAGCGCGGCGGCACCGCGACCGGCGTCCGGGCCGACGTCCGCGACGAGTGGGACGTCGAAGGGGTCATGGATACCGCTGCACGCGAGGGCGGAGCGATAGACGTCGTGGTCGCCAACGCCGGCGTCTACCACGGTGACCCCGGCGAAACACCCCTCGACGAGGAGTCCTACGCGGCCGTCGACGACCACCTCCGGACGAACGTCCGCGGCGTGTTCGCGACCGTCCGGGAGGCGCTACCCCACCTCGCCGACGACGCCAGGGTGCTGGTCTCCTCCGGCGAGGTAGCACGGGAAGCCCGCCCAGGCTACGGCTCCTACGGCGTCTCGAAGGCGGCCGCCGAGGCGCTGGCCCAGGGGTTCGCTGCCGACCTGGACCACACCGTCTGTGTCGTCGACCCCGGGGTCGTCGCGACGGAACTGACGGACGGGCAGGGTCGCGACCCCGTGAGCGTCACCGGCCAGTTCGAGTGGGCCGCCACCGGGGCAACCGCCGACGAGGTCGACGGGCAGGTTGTCGACCTCAAGACCTGGCGGGCGGCCACGCGGTAGGTTACACGCGCACTGTACTGTGTGTGTGCGCAAGCCCCGCGTGAGAGCCGCGGGAACCCACTGGAACTCTCGGTTTGTTCGACTCCCCAGCGTGTCGTAGAAACATTCACAGCCGATTTGCTGCGGTGCAATCGGTAGAAACTGTTGGCGTAGAGATAGTTCCAGAAGGCAGTGCAAGAGACAGAGGCTGCGTTCAGCACACCGCCGAGTCCCTGCCCCAAACACCTATGAGGAGCACACGAGACCGGACCGTATGCAACGGCGTCGGTACCTCGGTGCTGTTGCTGGCGCAGGCGCCTGTCTGGGGGCTGGCTGTCTTGACCGTCTCCATATCGGGGAATCGCCCCCGGAGCGAACGGTATCGCTCCTCGATATCGTCCGAGAACCGACCGAGTTCAATATCGAACTTGAAGCGACGATGACCAGGTCACAGGTGTCCGCCGATGGGCCGGCACTCCTCTCGGTATCGATGGAGAATACAGGAGCCGAAAGCGTAGTCATCGGGTTCACCACCCAGAACCCAGGCCCATTGTTTACCGTTACCACGAACTTCGAGCGGGAGTCCGGGCTCATTCTGCTGCCATCTGAGCACTCGGTCACACGACGGCGGGGCTGTTGGGAACCCCCACAACCATACCAGTTCGGTGGCGCAGGGCTTGGCCAGACGCCCGTGACGCTGCCGCCGGACGAGACGTTCACCCGGGAGTACGAAGTCTGGGGCAGTCACAACGCCGAGGGATGTCTGCGCCCCGGGAGATACTACCTCGGACAACAGCTCAATCGAGAGGGCGGCGTCTTCGCGTGGCTGCTCTCTCTTCGAGTCGAGGCCTGACACGACTCCGAAGAGGATGTGCTTGCTGGACGCCGTGTTCTCAGCGATTCCCCGTGCTCTGATTCGCGACAGCCCAGTAGAACAGATGCGCCCTGTATCTTGCATGACAGATTAAATATTATTTCGAATATCAAGTGATCCACCAACTGAATGGCTGTGAGTAATTCTATGACACGCTGTTTAACACCAACTTTTTATTATGATCTACTG
>CAZOWU010000233.1:0-3359 GCA_964583735.1 uncultured Halobacteriales archaeon
ATTTAACCGTTGTCCGGGTGGCTGCGGGGCGGAGACGAGCGTGCGGTCCGGGTGGCTGCGGGGCGGAGACGAGCGTGCGGTCCGGGTGGAGTGGGGTGGGGTGTTACCGCTCGGGGACGTGCGTCAGCAACTGTGCCACGTCCTTGATGTTACGGGTGTCGAGCAGCAGGTCCGCGGCTTCCCGGAGCGCGAAGTCCGCCTCCATCTCGACGCCGTAGCAGGCGGCGTAGAGTTCGAACCACTCGTTCATCGCACCCTCCAGCGCGTGGTACTCCTCGGGCGGAAAGTGGACCATGTGCTGGCCAGTCCGGGCCTCGACGAACAGCGAGACTGCGGGGCCGGCCCCCTCCCGGAGGTAATCCATCGCGGCCTCGGTGTCGGGCGGGTCTGCCGGGGGGTCGAACGCCCCGCGGTCCCGTTCGGCCTCCGCCGCGAGGTCGTGGATCCGCTCGGTGAACCGGGCCCGTGCCGAGGTCATTCAGTGGTCACCCCTGCTTGAATTCGACGCCCTTGCCGCCGGGCGGGTGCTCCCACGTGGTGTCCGCCACGACCGCACAGGTGCCACACTCCACGCACGGCTGGGTGTCAAGACTCACCACTCGCTCCTCGCCACCGTTGGACTGGACGGTCTCCTCGCGGTAACAGCCCCCGCCGAAATCCTTGGCGCTGACCGGACAGGCGGTGACCGCAGTCCCGCTGGCCGCGAAGCTGTTGTCCTGGAGTTCGATGTGGGGGTCGTCGACGTCGTAGGTCAGGTCGCCGATCCGGTCGTCGAGTTCGGGCGGCTCGACGTCGTTCTCGGCGTCGACCCGCGTCCCCAGCGTCTCGCCGATCTTCGTCGGCACGTCGACGTAGGAGAAGCGGGTGTCGGGGATCATCCCGAGCACGAACGGGGAGTTGAACGCGCGTTCAACGAGCCCGCCGAACAGCTTGATCCCCGCGGTGCCGACCGGCGAGTTGACCAGCCCACTCTGGACCTTGTTCACGACGCTGTTCTCGGTGAGCGACCGGGTCAAGCGGTACCGGCGAGGGCGCAGCTTCTCCAGCACGCCCTCAGAGCGGAGCTTCTCCTCGTAGAGGTCGCCGACGGCGTCGGCCTCGTTGCGGCTTCTCGCCTGGGCGAAGGCCTCGCCGACCAGCCCGCCGGCGGTGACGGCGTGGTTCATCCCCTTGATGATCGGTCCCTGGGCCTGCATCTGGCCGGCGGCGTCGCCGACCAGCACGAGCCGGCCCTGGTGTGGCGAGGGGTGAGCCACCTTCTTCGAGTCGGGGACGAGCTTCGCGGAGTACTCCCGCTCCTCGTACTCGCCTTTGAACCACTGGTCCATCAGCGGGTGGGTCAGCAGGCTGTCGAGCAGTTCGTGTGGCTCGGCGCGCTGCTCGGAGATGGAGTCGAGGTGAAAGACGGTGCCGATGGACAGCGACTCCTCGTTGGTGTAGAGGAAGCCACCCCCGCGGACGCCGTCGAAGAGGTCCCCCGAGAACAGGTGAGCCACGCCCTCGTCGTCCTCGAGGCCAAACCGCTCGTTGATATCCGCCCGGTCCATCTCGACGACGGCCTTGACGCCCTGGAACCAGTCCTCGGGCTCGTCCCAGTCCATCAGGCCGGCGTCGCGGGCGAGTTCGGAGTTGACGCCGTCCGCGGCGACGACCAGGTCCGCACGGATCGGGTCGAGTTCGTCGCAGGTGACGCCGACGATCTCGCCGTGTTCGCGGAGCAGCCCGTTGACGCGGACGCCGGTCAGCAGGCCGCCACCGGTCTCGCGGGTCTTTTCGTGGACCCGGTCGGCCAGCCAGGAGTCCATCTCCCGCCGGAGAACGGCGTCACACCACTCGGTGTCGTGCTGGTGGACGCCCTCGAGGTCGAAGGTCTTGACCTTCTTGCCGGCGACGTTGTGGATGTAGTGTTCGTCGACCGCCCGCTCGGTCGCCGCATCCCTGACTTCCGGGAAGAAGTCGTCGAGCGTGTAGGGGGCGGACTCCTCGGCGTAGATCAGCCCGCCGGAGACGTTCTTCGAGCCGGCGTCGGTACCCCGCTCGAGAACCAGTGTCTCGACGCCCCGCTCGGCCAGCGAGGCGGCCGCTGCCGCGCCGCCGGGACCGGCCCCGACGACGACTGCCTCGTAGTGTTCGTCAGTCATCGCTCACCTCTGCGACCGCCTCGGCGAACTCACCGACCTCCAGTGCCTCGACCAGCTGCGGGACTACCTCGAAGAGGTTGCCCTGGATGTAGTAGTCCGAGAAGTCCTTGATGTCCGCGTCCGGGTCCTCGTTGATCGCGACGATCGTGTTGGACTCGTCCATGCCGACCTTGTGCTGGACCGCCCCGGAGATGCCCGCGGCGATGTACAGGTCGGGCTCGACGACCTGGCCGGACTCGCCGATCTGGCGTTCCTCGGTGATGTACTGCTCGACGTGGCCGTCGAACTGGTAGGAGGCGGTGATCACACCACGCGAGAGGCCCATGTCCGCCTCCTCGAACTGGTCGGTCAGCTCGAGGCCGAGTTCGATCCCCTCGGTGGGGCTCTCGCCGATCCCCCGGCCCATGGCGACGACAACCTCGTTGCCCGTGAGGTCGACGCCTTCGTCCAGCCGGTCGTAGTCGGTCACTTCGACCTGGAACCAGTCGTCGGGGAGTTCGAGGGTGTGCTCGACGACCTCACCGTCCCGCTCGTAGTCCGGCTCTGGCACCTCGAAGGTGCCCGGGATGACCGAGGCGCCCTGTGGGTGGAAGTCACGGTGCGGTTTGTCGATACACAGAATCGTGGAGTACTCGAACCCGGAGAAGTCCGGCCGCTTCATGTGCAGGATCCGCTCGAACTCCTTCGAATCGCCGGGTGTGCCGGTCTTCGCAGGGTTCGAGATCATCGACTCCTCGATGTACAGCCCCGAACAGTCCGAGGCCAGCCCGGAGTCGAGTTCGCCCTGCACGAGCGCCGAGAGGTCCCGCCCGTTGTTCGTCGCCGGGAAGACGGTGTAGCGGGGTTCGTGGTACTCGCGCCAGTCGGCCTCCCAGTCCCGGCACATGTTGACGAAGATCTCGGTGTAGGGTTTGTGCCGGAACCGTTCCAGCCTGGGGTCCTCGTGGTAGACCACACGGTCGGCACCGTAGGCAACCGCCTCTTCGGTGAGGTCCTCGACCTCGTCGCCGATGATGACCGCGACGACGTCCTCGGGAGTGCCATCCTCGTCGCCGCCGTACCGGCCGGAGGGTTCGTCTTCGCCGGCCTCCTCCGGGTCAGCGTTGTACAGGTCGATCAACTCCCGGGCCTTGCCGAGCATCTCCCGGGAGACGTCGATCAGTTCGCCGCGCTGGGTCTCACAGTAGACCCACATGTCGCGGTAGGTGCCGTCGACGG
>CAZOWU010000234.1:0-3352 GCA_964583735.1 uncultured Halobacteriales archaeon
TCGGCGACGCCTACTCGACGGCCCACCGCAGCCACGCCTCCATCGTCGGCCTTCCCGCGGTCATGGAGGCCTACGCCGGCCGCGTCATGGTCGCCGAGTACGAGGCCAACTCTGCGGTCGCCAGGAAGGATTTCGACGGGGAGGTCACGATGGTCGCCGGCGGCAAGAAGGCTACCGACGTCATCGAGGTGATGACCGCCCTGGAAGAGAGAGTCGACAACTTCCTGCTCGGCGGGATCGCGGGTGAACTCTTCCTGCGCGCGGTCGGCTACGAGGTCGGACAGGACATCGGCGAGATGGACCTGTACGACGAGCAGTACGCACAGAACCGCGAACGGATCCAGCACCTCATCGAGGCCCACCCCAGCGAACTCGCCTTCCCGACTGACCTGGCCTACGAGGAGGACGGCCGGCGCCGTGAGGACACCGTTGCCGACGTCAAGAACAAGGATGACGACTACCTCGACGTCGGTAACGACACCATCGAGCGCTACGCCGACATCGCCGCCAACTCCGAGGCCGTCTTCGTCAAAGGCGCCCTGGGCGTCTTCGAGGACGAACGGTTCAGCGACGGGACGGTGCGGATCCTCGAGACCATCGGAGGGTGTGACTGCTTCTCGGTCGTCGGCGGCGGGGACACGTCCCGCGCCATCGAGATGTACGGGATGGACGAGGCTGACTTCTCACACGTCTCCATCGCCGGCGGCGCCTACATCAACGCCCTCACCGGGGACTCGCTGGCTGGTGTCGAGGCGCTCCGACAGGTCGACGAGGAGCCGGAGGCACAGGCGTAGGCCGGCGCGAGCCGAAACCCTCTCGTCGCTCCTGACCGTCCGCCCGGCTATGTCCACGACTGTCGAGACACCACCCCGAGACGAGACCTGTGCGTACTGCGGCTCGCGGATCTTCGACCACGACCCGATTTGCGTGCGCGACTGCACTGCCGACTGCGGGGCGCCGACGTATTTCTGTCACTACGCCTGCCTGTCGGCACACATCGACGAGGAAGGGCTGACGGCCGGGGACGCCTGCGAGTGGTCGCCGGAGTGATACTGCCGGCTGTACGTCTGTGCAGAATCTCGCCATCTCGGAGTGGCAAGTCTCTTCACGAAGGGACAGCCGGCAGTATGAGTCGGTCGTTACCGAAGTGACGGTCAGTCGTCGGCGGCCGCCGGCGGCGCCGTCCCGGGAACCATCCCCTCGCTGATCCCCATCGCCTCGTCCGTTCTGGTCGTGCTCTCCTCGCGGTCGGCCGCGCCCAGCACGGCCCGGATAGCATCGACGTTCTCGGGCACGACGTCCGACTCCTGGTGGATCGCCTGGAAGAGGTACAGGTCCTGTCCCTCCATGCTGACCGACTCCCCCCAGATGCAGTTCTCCCAGATGTCCGCGCGCGGCCGCCCGCGGTCCTGGGCGAACTCCTTGAGCTTGCCCGCGCCGTCGATATCCAGCCACTCCGGGATGACGAAGGTGCGGGACTCGCCCTCGAGCAGGTCTCTGACTTCGTCCGCGTCGGGCTCGGTCCCGAGAGTGACGTTGATGCTGTGGGTGTGCATCAGCGTCGCGGGCACCTTCAGCCCCAGCGTGTCGATGGCCAGGTCGGGGAAGATGGTGTTGACGTCCGGGCCGTGATGCGAGGGCAGCGTCACGGGATTGGGGAGGATGTCGTTGATCGGGCCCCGGCCGGACTGGGCGGGGTCGCCACCCCGGCGAACGAGGGTCGCGCGGACCTTCTCGATGCCGTATTCCTCCTGGAGCGGGGCGACCAGCCGCGAGAGCCCGGTCGTGTTACAGGAGACGACGCGCACGAGGTCCAGGCCCTCGGCCTCGTCGTAGTTGGCGCGGGCGTTGAAGCTGGCGCCGACAGCGTCGGCATCCTCACCGCCCTGCAGGAGCGCGGGGGTGTCGTACTCGCGGTACATCTCGGTGTTCTGTTCGCCGACTCCGGAGGGACAGGCGTCGACAACCACGTCGCTGGCCGCGACGAGTTCCTCGACGTCACCGGCCAGGCCGATCCCCGCCTCGCCGAACAGCGGCTTGCGCTCCTCGACGGCCGCGTAGAGGGCAAAGCCCTTCTCGATGGCCGTCTGTGCCTCGAAGTTCGGCCGGGTCTTGGCGACGCCAACGACCTCCATGTCCGGCTGCTGGCGGACGGCGTCGGCGACGCGCTTGCCGATGGTGCCGTACCCGTTGATGCCCACGCGGATCATTGGTCCGGGGTTCGATAGCTCCGGCCATATGGGTTGTGGTCCGGCCGGAGGCCCTCCTCGCCGAGCGGCGAGGGGGCCGGGAGAGCGAGCGGAGCCCGAGGCGCCCGCGGGGGGGCAGTCGTCGGCGATATGGCCGGCAGCAGTGGCCCCGTCGTTGGCGTCCACCGGGCCAGGTGAGAAAGTGTAGGGAACGTGTGATTTCTCGCACTCGGCGCCGGTCGTCCGGTCGACCGAACAGGCGGCTCTGTCGACCGCTGTGCCGGGTGAGCCGTGTCGAGTGCGCGGCGGAAATTCGTCGCTGACGGGTGTTCATGAATCAGACAGACCACTCGGGATAGCGAACAGTTACTGGCGGATTCGACAACATTAACACGCCAAAGCGACTGTATGAATGTGATGAGTAAATCCAATCAAGACTGGTGGCCGAACCGGTTGAGCCTGGACATCCTCGACCAGAACGCCGGCGGAACCGACCCGATGGGCGAGGAGTTCGACTACGCCGAAGCGTTCCAGAACCTCGACCTCGAGGAGGTGAAATCGGACATCGAGGACGCGATGACGGACTCGAAGGACTGGTGGCCGGCCGACTACGGTCACTACGGCCCCTTCATGATCCGGATGGCGTGGCACAGCGCCGGCACCTACCGCACCGCCGACGGCCGCGGCGGTGCAGCCGGCGGCCGGCAGCGGTTCGCACCCATTGGCAGCTGGCCGGACAACGCCAATCTCGACAAGGCGCGCCGGCTGCTCTGGCCGGTCAAACAGAAGTACGGCAAGAGCCTCTCGTGGTCAGACCTCATGATCCTGTCGGGGAACGTCGCAATCGAGTCGATGGGGTTCCAGACGTTCGGCTTCGCCGGCGGGCGTGAGGACTCCTTCGAATCCGACAAGGCCGTCGACTGGGGGCCAGAAGACGAGTTCGAGACTCAGGAGCGCTTCGAGGAGCCCGGCGAGATCCAGGGGGGGCTGGGCGCCTCCGTGATGGGGTTGATCTACGTGAACCCGGAGGGTCCGGACGGCCAGCCGGACCCGATGGCGTCGGCGAAGAACATCCGGCAGACGTTCGACCGGATGGCGATGAACGACAAGGAGACGGCCGCGCTCATCGCCGGCGGCCACACGTTCGGGAAGGTCCACGGTGC
>CAZOWU010000235.1:0-3328 GCA_964583735.1 uncultured Halobacteriales archaeon
CCTGACGAACCAGGGGACCGACGCCCACCTCCGGCCGGCCCGCGCCGGCGAGGTCGAGGACGGCCGCGCCTACCGCCTCGACGGGGTCGTGGCCGAGAGCCCCGAGACCGTCGAGGGCGGGCACGTCTTCCTGACTGTCCGGGACGACGCCGACCTGCGGTGTGCGGCCTTCGAGCCGACCAAACGCTTCCGTGACCGGGTGCGGGCGCTCCGGGTCGGCGACCGCGTCACGGTCTGTGGCGAGGTCGCAGAGGGGACGCTCAAACTCGAGAAGTTCGCGGTCCGGGAGCTGACGACGACTGAGCGCGTCAATCCACGCTGTCCCGACTGTGGCCGGTCGATGGAGTCCGCCGGCCGCGGGCAGGGCTACCGCTGTCGGGACTGCGGGACCGCCGCCGACCGAAAGGCCGAGCACCCCCTCGATCGCGAACTCGAGGAGGGGTGGTACGAGGTCCCACCGGTCGCGCGCCGGCACATCGCCAAGCCACTGGTGCGGGGCGGGTTCGATGCGCCTACTCACCCCGAGCGGTAGCCCGCGTCGCTCCGTCCGCGACGGGGACCCCCCGGCTCAGGCCTTCAGCCCGGTCCCGGTCAAAACGACGCAGACGTCCCCATCCTCACCGATGGCGCCGGTCGCGCGGAGCCACTCCAGCGCCGCGGGCGCGACGGCGCAGGTCGGCTCGGTGTCGAACCCCCGTTTCCGGAGGCGGCCGAGCGTCCGCAAGGTCGTCTCGGCGTCGACCGCGACAGCCTCGCCGCCCGTGTCCTCGATGGCCGCGAGGACCTGGTCGCGGCGGGCGGGCTCGCGGATCTGGATCCCGTCGGCGGCGTCGTTGTCACCCGCGGCGGCCGCCTCGCCGTGGATAGCCTCGACGATTGGCGCCGCGCCGGCGGCCTGTGCCCCCACGAGCCGCGGGACGTCGTCGACCCAGCCGGCGGCTTCGAGCGCCCGGAACCCCCGGTATGCACCCAGAAAGAGGGTGCCGTGACCCAGCGGCGTCACCACGACGTCCGGCACCGACCAGCCCCGCTGGGCGGCCACTTCGAGTGCGCAGGTGGCGGTGCCGGCGAAGAAGGCTGGCTGCCAGGCGTGGCTGGCGTACCAGCCCCCGTCTTCCTCGACGGCCGCGATGCAGGCGTCGGTCACGTCCTGCCGGCTTCCCTCGACGCCCACGACGGCCGCATCCGTCCGCGTGATAGCCTCGCGCTTGGCGGGTTTGGCGTCCGACGGGACGAATATCTCGGCCTCCATTCCGGCGCGGGCGGCGTAGGTGGCGATGGCGTGGCCTGCGTTGCCCGAGGAGTCCTCGACGACCCGCTCGACCCCCAGCGCATCGGCCAGCGAGAGCGTCACCGCCGCGCCGCGGTCCTTGAAACTCCCTGTCGGGAAGAGGGAGTCCAGCTTGAACTGCGCGTCCCATCCCGGCGCGTCGACCAGCGGTGTCCACCCCTCGCCGAGCGTGACTCGCCGCTCCACCGGGAGGAACTCCGAGAAGGCCCACAGCCCGCGGTCGCGGTCGAGCGCGTGTGGGTCCGGCGGGTCGCCGTCCACGACGCCGTCGCCCCCGCCCGGTCGCGGCGGCTCCGCGAAATCCAGCGCGTGCCCACAGTCACACCGCCAGGGTGCGTCGGCAGCGAGGGGGTACTCGCGCCCGCAGCCGCGACACTCGTACATACGCGACCGTCGGGAGCGGGCCCCATCAGAACCGCGGTTCGCAGGTGGGGGTGGGGCTCCCGTCCGGGACGGGCCACACGGTCAGCAGTCGTCCCACGGCTCGATCGTGTCGTCACGGTGGACGGTCAGTCCGCTATCCTTCGGTTCGCACTCGAACTCCGGCGGCGGGTCCGGAGCGAAGCTCCACGTCCGGGAGACGCCGCCGGCGGGACGGTCGGGTCGGTCGCGTCGGCGGACACTCCGGCGATTCGCGCGAGCCACGACCCGGCGACCCCGTGTCAAGACCCCTCACCGCCGTCGAGTGGCCGACGGGTAACGACGGTCGAACACGCCGGACACCGGTACGCGAGCAACGACCCGCGGGCGGTTTCGTGGACTTCGAGTATCCAGTCGCTGGTCGTGGGGCTGGCGTGTTCGCAGTGCGGGCAGTAGAGCCGGTTCTTGTCTGCTATCTGCATCGTCGGACTCGCCTCCGGGAACCGCGGACCGTCACACGGGCGTCCCGACCGCTCCCGTCTCGCTTCGTCCAGCCCGCCCTGCTTCGCGTCGCACCGGCTCGCAGGCGGCCGCGCGACGTCGGTCGTCGAGCGGACGGACGCTCCCCGGGCGCTCGGGTGCCGGGGTCATTCACGAACCCGGATACCGCGCGAGCTGAGTTCCCTCCGCAGTTTCGTCGGCGGGATCCCCGCCCGCTCGGCCGCCTGGTCGAGCGAGAGCGTCCCGCTCCGATACAGCGTCAGTGCCTCGGTCAGTGACCAGAATGACATGGTGATTCAGGCTGATAGACGTGCCGTCTATATTTAAACTTTGTTCGGCAATACGACTCACATTTCTGGTCTAAATCGGATACAAAGAAATCATACAGTTGCTTTTTGAGCGAATAATAAAACAGAGGTCAACAGAGTTGTGGCCAAGAGACAGGGACGGCTGCTCGCGAGTCGGTTCGAACAGGTCTCGAGGCGTGGGTCGGCAAAAAAGCGCTCTTTGCCGTCGCGAGCGCGCGGGGCGAGAAGTGGGGGCTGAGTGGGGATCCGGTCGGCGGTGTCAGCGCGGCGCTGTGACGGCTTCCGGCCGTCGAGTGCGGCCCGATCTTACATCGCGCCGCCCATGCCACCCATGCCGCCCATGCCGCCGCCCATGCCGCCCATGCCGCCGCCCATACCGCCGCCGGGCGCGCCGCCTTCCTCGTCGTCGTCGTCGCCCTGGCCACCCTTCAGGTCGCCCGCGGCGATCACGTCGTCGATCCGGAGGATCATCACGGCGGCCTCCGTGGCAGACTCGACAGCCTGGGTCTTGACCCGAAGCGGCTCGACGGCCTCCTCGGACATGTCGGCGACCTCGCTGGTGTAGGCGTTCAGGCCAACGGTGCTGTTGCCGCTGTCGTGCTCGGAGCGGAGTTCGACCAGCGAGTCGATGGGGTCGAGCCCGGCGTTCTCAGCGAGCGTGCGCGGGATGACGTCGATGGCGTCGGCGAAGGCCTCGATGGCCAGCTGCTCGCGGCCGCCGACACTGTCGGCGTGGTCACGCAGCCCCAGCGAGAGCAGGGTCTCGGGGGAGCCGCCGCCGGGGAGGACCTTGCCTTCCTCCAGAGTGGCGGAGACGACGCCCAGCGCGTCCTCGATGGCGCGCTCGACCTCGTCGACGACGTGCTCG
>CAZOWU010000236.1:0-3303 GCA_964583735.1 uncultured Halobacteriales archaeon
AGCATCGGGTCCGCGACGACGACGGTGTCGCCGTCGACGTCGGGCAGTTTCACGTACCCCACTTCGACGGGGAAACTCCCGTCCTCGCGCCGCCGGCTCTCGTCGCGACTCGCCGAGAGCACGCCCTGCGTGGCCCGCGGCAGGCTCTCTACCAGCCCCGCGACGAAGGGCGTGGCCGCACGGAGCACGCTCACGAGGACGACGTCCTCCGAGCGGACGCGCGTGCCGGTCGTCTCGGCCAGCGGCGTAGTCACGTCGACGGTCTCCACGGGGAGACGGTCCGCGAGTGCGACCCCGCAGACCCGCCCGAGCTCGTTCAGCCGGCCCCGGAAGGCGGCGTCGTCGGTCTCGACGCTACGCAGGTCGGTCAGGCAGTCCTGTGCCAGCGGGTTCCTGACGACGATGACGTCGTCTTCGTCCATACTACCCGGTCGGCCGGGCCCGGTTTATACCCACACGGTTTTCCCGCGAGCTGTTCCCGTTCTGGGTGGTCCGCCTCCCGGCTGTGATTCCACCCCCGGCCAGCGCCTCGTTGGCGGCTCAGGCCCGCAGATACTGGCGGCCGAGAAGGAGGCCGGCGACGGCGATCGTCCCCGCGAGCACCCAGAAGGCGGCGGTGTAGCTGTAGAACTGCGCGATGACGCCGACCACGCCAGGGCCGGCGGCGTTGGTCGTCAGGAACAGCCCCCGGGCAGCCCCCAGGTCCCCGCCGACCGAGCCGTCGGGGGCGGCGTCCATCACCACGCTGTCGACGACCGGGAACTGGGTCTTGTAGCCGACCGCCATCAGGACTGTGCCGGCCGCGACGGCGACGAGCGACCCGGTCAGGAGGACCACCGCGAGGCCGGCTACCGAGAACAGGAGCGCACCGATGCTCACCAGCAGGCGGGGGTACCGGTCGCTGACCGCGCCGCCGACGGGCTTTGTCACCATCCCGACGACGAACACCAGCGCGTAGACGCCGCTTGCGCGTGTCTCCGAGAAGCCGTTTGCCACGAGCAGTGTCGGAAAGAAGTTGATCAGCCCGCCGATAGCGAAAAAGAACAACGCGTAGGCGGCCAGCCGCTCGCGCTGGTCGCGGGTGGCGACCACCCGCCGGACCGTCTCGCCGACCGCCAGCCGCTCCCGGTGGAGGACGTAGGACTCGCGGTTCCAGACGACGAAGAGGGCGCCCATCAACCCCAGACAGCCCAGCACCGGGACGAACGCGGCCCGCCAGGTCGTCCCGATGACGAGGATAGCGAGCCCGGAGGCCAGCAGCCCGCCGACGTCCGTGCCCGCGGAGTAGATACCGAGCGCCCGGCCCGGCCGGTCCGCGAAGAGGTCCGAGAGCAGCGCCCGCGAGGGGCTGGCGAAGAGCCCCTTGCCCACGCCGACCAGCAGGACGCCGACGAGAAAGAGTGCGGGATGAACAGCGATGCCCACGAAGGCAAAGCCGGCGAGGACGACCACGAATCCGGGGACAAGAAGCGTCGCCCGGGACAGCGAGTCGGAGTAGGTCCCGCTGGGGTACTGGACGAGGGCGTAGACCAGCGTGAAGGCTGCAAGCGCCAGCCCGACGGCCGCCGAGGACAGCGACAGCGAGGCCTGGATGCGCGGCAACAGCGGCGGGAGTAGAAACCGGCCCCACTGGAGGGCGGCCCAGCCCAGCGAGACGACGGCGAGCATTCGCCACCGGTAGCCGCCGGTCTTTCTCGCTCCCGCGCCGGCCTCCGCCTCACTCCCGGGCCGGGCGTCGACGGCCGGTCCGTCGGCGGCGTCGGGACCGGCCGTCACAGCCGGTCGGCGACCGCGGGAGCGACACTCACTCGACTCACTGGTCGCTCGACGGTGTCGGTGGCGTAGACGGCGTCGACGCCCGCCCGCTGGAGCTTGGTGTAGGCGTCCCGAGTCAACAGAGCGTGGATGCAGGCGACGGTCACGCTCGCCGCTTCGCTGGCCATCGCCGCGATAGCCTGACTCATCGTCGAGCCAGTGGCGACGATGTCGTCGACCAGGACGACGTCACAACCGTCGAGCGTGGCGTCGTTTGCCTCGACGGTCACCTCCGACCCGGAGTGGCGGGTCTTCTCGCAGTGGTCGACCGCCCCGCGGCCGTACGCGTCCCGTACCGTCCTCGCGAGTTCGGCCGCGCCGGCGTCGGGAGCGAGAAAAACCGGCTCCGTGAGGTCGCCGAGCGGCTTGGCGAGCAGGCCTGCCACCGCGGCCGGCTCGGCGGGTACCTCGAAGTAGTCACAGACGGCCGGCTCGTGGGGCTCGACGACGAGGACGCGGTCGGTTCCCGTGGAGACGGCCCGCGCGAGCGCCCGGGCGGAGACCGGCTGGCCGGGCTCGAAGGCTTGGTCCTGGCGGGCGTAGCCCATGTAGGGAAGGACGGTCGTCACCCGGCTCGCGCCGGCCTCGCGGGCGGCGTCCTGGAGCTGGAGGAGTTCGACGTTGGCGGCGTCGGTCGGGGTCGCGGCGACGACGACGGCCTCCTCTCCCGCGAGCTCCGGCGGGTCGAGTTCGACGAGCTGTTCGCCGTCGGGGAACCGCTCGTGGGAGACGCCCGCGAGCTTCTGGCCAGTCTCGGCGGCGAGGGCGGCCGCCAGGGACTGCGAGCGCGAGCCGCTGAGTATCATTGTCGGGGAGTCGCAACCCTGCCTAAACGGCCTTTCGGATCCGGCGGGTTCTCGGGTCCGGACCCGAGGGCATGGGTCAGTCGAGCAGCCCCATGTCCTCGGCCACCAGGTCCTGGAGCTCGGCGGCCAGGTCGGGGTCGACCTGGGCGCACTCCTCGCCGCCGTGGCGGTTCTCGTTGTGCCGCTCGAGCGTCTCCGCCAGCGCCGAGAGGGCAACTTCCGTCTCGGTCCCACACTCCGAGCAGACGATGGGGACCTGCGGGTCGTCGGTCATACCCGTGGTAACGTGGGGGGGTTCAAAACGGTGCGGAAACAGGCTCGCAGTCGAACCGACTCCGGACGCTGCCGGCTACGGGACCGCGAGCCGCCGGACCTCCCGCACGCCGAGCGCCCGCGAGCGCCACCCGCCGCGCCCGTCGGGCGTCTGTTCGGGGTCGGCGCGCACGAGCAGCGTCCCCGTGGCCGTCACTGCGTAGACCGACTCGCCGTAGGCGACGTCGACGACGGGCTCGTCGGTCGGCAGACCGCACCGCTCCCAACCGCCCGCCCGCCGGACGAACAGGTCCCCACCGGCGACGGCGTGGGCACGCTCGCCGTCGGCGTCGGCGGCGACCACACTGTGCTCGCCGTCCCGGAGCCGCCGGCCCGGGAGTTCGTACAGCCCGTCCGGGCAGGCGGCGTA
>CAZOWU010000237.1:0-3303 GCA_964583735.1 uncultured Halobacteriales archaeon
GGCCTGAGAGTCCTGTGCGGGCTGGGAGCGTCATCAACCCTGTGCAGGCTGTACCCGCTACTGGCTCTCGGCTGCCTAAAGCGCTTTCGAAGCCCCCGCGCGGTGGGACCGGCTGGCGACCGCAGTCCTCAACAGGCAGCCCCGCCGACCGTGGGTATGGACCTAGCGGCCCGGCTGCGAGCGGAGGCCAGCCGCACCGACGAGCGCCGGCTGCTCGTCCTCGCGGGCGCGCCGGAGCGAACCCGCGAGCGCGCCTGCGACGCCCTCGAGGCCGCCGCCGTCACCGACGCTACCTCTCTCGGCCCTGCCGACGCTCCTGTTGCCGTCCCGGCTCGTGACTCCGTAGAACACCTTCCTCTCGACCGAGCGACCGAACTCCTGGGGACCACCCGTGAAGCCGTCGTCGTCGACTGTCAGGCGGCCTGCCGGCCCAACGCCATCGGCCGCGCGGTCGGTGCCGTGGACGGCGGCGGCTTGTTGCTCCTGTTGACCCCGTCGCTCACGGAGTGGCCCGACCGGCGGGACAGCTTCGACGCGACACTCGCCGTCCCACCGTTCGAGCGTGCCGAGGTGTCGGGACACTTCCGGCGGCGGCTCGTCGATACCCTCCGGGCCCACCGCGGGGTCGCCGTCGTCGATGTCGACACCGGGACCGTCGAGACGGCGGGGCTGACCGACCCGCCGCCCCGGCGACCCGCGCCGGACCCCGAGCCACCCGATGACCGCCGCTTTCCGGTCGCTGCCTACGAGGCCTGCCGGACCGCCGACCAGGCCGAGGCGGTCGCCGCCTTCGAGCGCACCGAGACACTCGTCCTCGAGGCCGACCGCGGGCGGGGGAAGTCGAGCGCCGCCGGCCTGGCTGCGGCCTGTCTCGCCTGCGAGGGCCAGGACGTGCTCGTCACGGCCCCCGCCTACCGCAACGCCCGCGAGCTGTTCGCCCGCGCCAGGGAGCTGCTGGCGGACCTCGACTCGCTGGCCGGGCAGGATGCTCCCGAGAACCCCCGCCGGCTGGAAACGAGGGACGGGCGGGTCCGCTTTCTCCCCCCAGCCGAGGCGGTCGAGTTGCCCGGCGACCCCGACCTCGCCATCGCGGACGAGGCCGCTGCCCTGCCGGTCGCGCGTCTCGAGGCACTGCTCGACGCGTCGGCGGCCGCCTTCGCGACCACCGTCCACGGTTACGAGGGGACGGGTCGGGGCTTCGACGTGCGCTTTCGGGACCGGCTGGCCGACCGCAACCGGGACGTGCGGGAGGTCGAACTGGCCACGCCAATCCGCTACGCCCCCGGCGACCCGGTCGAGGTGTGGGCCTTCCGGGCGCTCGCGCTGGACGCCCGCCCGCCGGTGGACCCGCTCGTCGCCGACGCCGGCCCAGCGACTGTCACCTACCGCCACCTCCCCGCCGAAGACCTGCTCGCCGACGAGCACCTGCTGCGGGAGGCCTTCGGCCTGCTCGTGGCAGCCCACTACCGGACCGAGCCCGACGACCTCGCGCGCCTGCTCGACGCCCCGAACGTCGCGGTGCGCGCGCTCTCTCACGACGGGCACGTCGTCTCGGTGGCGCTGTTGGCTCGGGAGGGTGGCCTGCCGGCGGACCTGCGGACGCGGATGTACGGCGGCGAGCGCGTCCGCGGGAACATGGTCCCCGACGTGCTGACCACGCAGTGTCGCGACGAACAGGCGGGTCTCCCGGTCGGCTGGCGCGTCCTCCGGGTGGCTACCCACGGCGCTGCCCGCTCGCGGGGACTGGGGTCGCTGCTGCTCGAACGAGTCCGCGCGGAGGCCGCCGACCGCGACCTCGACTACCTGGGTGTCGGCTACGGTGCCACGCCCGACCTCGTCGACTTCTGGGCCGAAAACGCCTTTTACACTGTGCACCTCTCGACGACCCGAAACGAGCGGAGCGGCGAGCACTCCGCTGTGATGGTCGCCCCAATCTCCGCGGCCGGCCGGGCCTTGCTCGAGCGCCACACCCGCTGGTTCCTGCGGCGGGTGCCCGGCACGCTCGCGGACCCGCTCTCCGGAGCCGACCCCGACGTGGTACGGGCGACCCTGCGGGCGACAGCGGAATCCGACCAGGCCGACGACCCCGGGGCCAGTCCTGACGCCGGCCTCGACCCCGACCTCTCGGAGCCGGAGTGGCGGGTCGTCGCCGGCGCCGCCGAGGGCGCGGCTATCTTCGACACTGCACCCCGCCCGTTCCGCCGGCTGGCGGTTCACCACCTCGCTGGAGGCGCCGACTCCGGCGACAGTGCCGTCCCGCAGGACGCGCCTCGGGAACTCGGTGTCCGCGACGAGCGTCTGCTCGTCGCGAAGGCTCTACAGGCCCGCCCCTGGCCGGAGGTCGCCGACGCCCTCGACTACCACTCGACCGTCGAGTGCAAGCGGGCGATGGGAGCGGTCGCCGGATATCTCGTCGACCGGTACGGCACCGAGACCGCACGCGAGGACCGGAGGCGGTTGCGGTGACCGCCGGTGCCGGCGCAGCGACGTTCGACGCGGTCCCGCTCGTTATCGGGGTGGACCGCTGGGTGTTCGTCGCGTTCGCCTTCCTGGTCGCGGGTGTCGTGGGCAGTGTCCTCCCGCTGGTCCCGGGGCCGGTCCTCTCCGTCGCCGGCGTGCTGGTCTACTGGTGGGTCAGTGGCTTCGCCGACCCTTCGACACCGGTGCTCGCAGTACTCTTGCTCGTGGGGCTGGTCGGCGTCGCGGTGGAGCTGTTCGGCGGTGCGCTGGGGGCCTCTGCCGGCGGCGCATCCGCGACGACGACGTTCGCAGCGGGGGTCGTCGGCGTGGGACTCTTCTTTGTCACCGGTCCCGGAGGGCTCGTCGTCGGCGTCGCAGGGACTGTGTTCCTGGTCGAGTACCGCAAGGCACGCGACGCTCGCGGTAGTGTCAGAGCCGCACTCGGAGCGGTCGTGGGTATCCTCGCCTCGGCGCTGGTCCAGTTCCTGCTCGCGCTCTCGATACTGGTGGCGATGGTACTGGTTGCACTGGTCTGAGCCGCCGGGGACTGTCGACAGAATTGCCCTGGACCGGAAACGCTTGTAAACCACGCACGCGAAAGAGGAATATGGAGTGTACCCAGGACGGGTGTGACCGGGAGGCGAGTTTCGAGTTGCACATCCCCTGGACGGCGAACAGAGTGGTGTGTGCGGCTCACGCCCGCGTCGAGAGTCGCAAGGACGGTGTCGTCGCGGACGCGCTGGAGGTTGCCGACGACGAGCTGCCCGACGGCGCCGCCTGAGCCCGAACCCGGGCGCCGCCCTGCCTGGGACTCCCTTCTTCAGCGAGTGAGTCCCGCCGTTC